>NZ_CAMPPN010000006.1:0-206799 GCF_946900935.1 Stenotrophomonas sp. Marseille-Q5258 | reverse complement strand
TGATGAGCCTGACGCCGGCCGACCAGGTGTGGGTCAGCGGCACGCAGACCACGCTGGCCTCAGGCGTGGCGCTGAACTGGCTGAGCCAGGGCTCGCTCACCCTGGCGGTGTCCGGCGGGCTGGTGCTGTACACCGCCGGCAACGAGGCCAAGGCGGACAGCCCCAACACCGAGCGCGGCATCGCGCTGCACGCCGCGCAGGGCAAGGTCAGCGCACGCGCGCACAAGAATCTGGCGCAGCTGGCGGCCAAGACCGCGGTCAAGATCGCCAGCACCGAAGCGGACGTGCTGGTGTCGGCACCGGCCAAGCACGTGCTGGCCACTGCCGCCGGTGCGTACCTGCGCATCGAGGGCGACAACATCGAACTGGGTGCGCCGGGCAAGGTGGAGTTCAAGGCCAGCCAGCGCGAGTGGACCGGGCCGGCATCGGTGCCGGGCTCCGTGGTGCTGGTCAACACGGCAGAGGCCTTCAAGCTCAAGTACGTACTGCGCGACTACACCGGCAAGATGATGGCCAATGCGCCGTACACCCTGTTGATGCCCGATGGCACGATCAAGGAGGGCACCACCAATGCCCAGGGCGAGACCGAGCAGGTGATGACCGCCGGGCCGGAAACCATCCATCTGATCGTTGGCGAGGACGAGCAGCAGCACGAAGGCTACTACCTCGCTCCCGAAGAAGGTTGAGTGGCCATGAAGGCCCCCGCCGGACACCTCCAGGAAGAATGATATGGCGAATGGAAATTTCAGGCTGACCTACGAAGACGGCAACCGCGGCGTTCACCCCGCCGCCAAGGTGCGCTATCGGATCCTCCAGCTGCCGGGGCGCGAACAGGTCGCGACGGGCGCAACCGACGCCAACGGCTACACAGTCAACGTGGACAGCCAGAAGCAGGGCTACTTTCCGCTGACCAGCGTCAGGCCGATCGCACCGGTCATTCCGATGAAGGCGCCCACGCTGCTGCGCTTCACGCTGCAGGTCTGGGACTACGACCTGCAGCAGTGGGCCGAGCCCGACCTGAAACCGGTCAGCAAGCCGGTGCATGGTGGCAGGAACGAGCTGAGCATCGGCACCAACGCGATCACGATGGCGCCGGTGGTCTGCGAGCTCTCGCTGCAGCCTTACCTGCGCGTGCTGTTCCAGATGCAGGCCAACAATACGCCTATCGCCAGTGCGCCGTATGAAGCGGTAATGCGCAACAAGGACGGCGACGAAGTGGCCGGCCTGGATGCCGCGCGCAAGCCGGTCAAGGGCAGTACCGGCAAGGACGGCATGACCCCGCGGATCACCTGCAACCAGCCGCTGAAATTCAAGTTCACGCTGCCAGGCAGCAAGTCCGGCCGCAACACCGAGCTGCTCGTGCCGCTGATCAAGGGCCAGCAGGTCACCAAGTACGTGCTTGGGTTGAAGAGCCAGATCGCCTCCACCGAACCCAAGGATGGGCGGACTGCCACCATCCAGGGCAAGGTCAGCGCGCCGGCGGTGCTCAATCCGCAGGCCGAGGAAATGCTGCTGCTGGGGCCGAAGGAATGGGAGGAGTTCGAAGCCCTGAGCGGTACCATTGAGAACACGATGGCCGGGCTGCATCGCGCCCGCGACAAGCTCACCCTGGCGCTCCAGGGGCGCAGCCCGGAGGAAGTCAAGGCGGCCGAGAAGGCGCTGGGCATCGCCGAGGACGACGTGGCCAAGATGTTGAACGACAAGTTCGACAAGCTGACCGAGCTGCAGGAGCTGGTGACGTTCGAGACCTATGACAAGGGCCGCACGACGGGCAACGGTGGGGTCAAGGACCGCATGGGCATGCGCCGCCGCTACATCCCCAAGGCCAAGTACGAGGATCTCAAGCGGCGACGCGTCAAGGGCATCCCGATCAAGGTGGACATGGGGGTGGCGGGCAAGGTCAAGGCCGGCAACACGACCGCATCCAACAAGGCCAAGCATGACCCCTACGGCAAGGAGGACTTCGACCGCGCCAAGTTCATGGAGTCGCTGAAGAAGATCACGACGGCGGCAAAGGTCAGCAAGGAGGTCAAGACCGACCCGTACGTGTTCGACTTCATCGAGGTGGCCGGCAACGAGTTCGCCGAGACGGTCAAGAAGAGTGAGAGTTACGAGGTGCAGAGTTCGGCGCAGTGGCTGCGTTTCGTGGCCGGTGCCGGTGCCAGCGCCGAGGCGAACTGGGACCCGAAGAAAAAGACCGCCAGCGTCAAGGCGCAGGGCAGTGCCTCGGCCAAGCTCGTGCTGCTCGAAGCCAAGTGGGTGCACACCTATTCGGTACCGTCGGCCAAAGGCTGGCAGATGCAGTTCCAGAACATCGACCTGGGCGCGATCGTGTTTGTGGTGGCCTGCGAGCTGTATGGCTTCCTCGGTGCGAAGGCATCGGTGGTCGGCTCGGCCGAACTGACCTACGTTGGTGGGAAGCCGACCGCAACGCCCACACCGCGCGACCGCGGCGATTCGATGTCCGAGAATTTCGATACCGCCCACGGGCTGCCGCGCGCCAACCTCGATCCCGCACGGGTGGTGCCGATGGGGCAGAACGAAGGCGCGCCGAAGGGCAGCAAGGCCGGTGTGGAAATCAACGCTGAGGTCTTCGCCGGCGTCGAAGGTGGCATCATTCCGTCCGGCGATCTGCGCTGGCTGCCGCCGGATCGCCGTGAGCCGGTCAGCTTCGCCAAGCTGTCGGTGGACATCGCCGGCAGTGCCGGTGCGGGTGCCAAGGCGCAGCTGGTGATCTATTACGCCAAGGGCAAGTTCCGCATCAAGGCGGCCGCCCGTCTTTGCTGGGGGCTCGGTGCCAAAGGCGCGGTCGATTTCGCGGTCGATGCCGGCGGCATGGTCGAGTTCGTCAAGTGGGTGTATTACCAACTCGCGCATGCCGGTTTCAAGGCGCTCACCTACATCGCCCAGGACGCGTTCCAGGCGTTGTCGCAGATCCTGTTCATGGTCATCGCCGAAGACAGCAGGGTCGGCCAGTACCTGACGGAGTCGTTCGCGACGGTCAACGTCATGTTCGATTCGCTCCAGGCGCGCCTGGAGCGCGCGGAGGCACGCTCCAAGCTGGTGAACAGCATCAACCAGAAGCCGGAATGGCTGGTCTACGCCACGCCGGAAACCCGCGGCATGCTGCTGTATGCGATCACCCGCCACTACGCCGAGACCCATACCCACAACGCACCGACGATGGACGTGGGCTGGACAGACGTGCAGGTGCATGCGTTGCCGGCCCACAAGCAGGCGATCCTCAACGTGATGCTGCCGATCACCACCCGTCCGGAGTGGGAGAACGTGATGCAGCACATGACGGTGGACGGCCGCCGCCGCGCCGATTCGGGCAAGGCCGAGGGCGACGTGGTGCGGTTCCTGGATTACGGCTGGTCGTTGAACAACGACCTGCCGTCGGTGTTCAAGCAGATGAACGTGCTGTCGCGCGACAAGCCCAAGGATGTCGGCAATACCTACCTGCAGAAGTACATGGAAAAGCGCGTCGCGCTGCTGAAGGAATTCCCGCGCGGTTACGAGGTGGCATACCTCAACGCCATCGACGATCCGGTGCAGCTGGCCGCATTGGACGGCACGGAATCCCCGACCTTCGCGATGATGGACCCGGTGGACGTCTGGTTGAACCGCGACGACACCACCATGATGGCCTGACGCCAGTGCCGGCGGGGAGGTTCAGCCTCCCTGCCGGTCTGCACCTCAGCGGGGCGCGGTCGCGCAGCGGAAACCGTTGCCGCCGTTCGGGTTGGGATTGCCTTCCAGCACATTGCCTTCGCCATCGGTCATCGGGCCCGGTTCCGGCACGCGGTGATTGCGGGTGAAGGTCATGGACGTGATCGAAAGCTGATCGGCGGCACGGTCCGTACTGCTGCGCTGCACGCGCTCGGTACCCGAGGCCGGGCCGCGCGGATTGCGGGTCTGGCGGGGATCGTACTCGGGGGCGTACCAGTCGGCGACCCACTCATAGCCGTGGTCAACCATGTCATACAGGCCGAGGGGATTGGGGGGAAACGCGCCCAGCGAACTGGTTCGTGAACGCGTGCCATGCATGTCGGCGAAGGCGTCGTACTGGGCGATGCTGGATACGTTGCGGCCATCCTCCAGCGTGCCGGTGTCGGTCGCGTAGACCCGCATCTTGCCGCCGGCCCGCGCCGCGTATTCCCACTGGGCTTCGGTGGGCAGGGTCATCGGGGTGCCGATCTGCTTGCCGATCCATTCGCAGTACGCGACGGCCTGGGTCCAGCTCACACCGGCCGCGATATCGGGCAGGGTGCGATAGGGCTGGTCCAGTGTGCTCTGCGCGACCCGAGGTTTGCCCACCGCGTCGGTATACACATCGAAGTCGGCATAGCTCACTTTGTGCGACTGCAGCGCGTAATCGTCCAGCGTCACCTTGCGCAGCACATCATCGTCGGTGGTGCCGGAGTAGGGCAGTTTCTCGTCATTGTGCTGCGGGCCGAAATCGCCCATCAGGAACGTTCCGCCCTTGACCTGCACCAGCTGCGCGCGGGTTTTCGCCTTCAGCGCATCGACCGCCTTGGCCGTATCCGCAGTGGGGGGCGTTGGCGGCGTCGCGGCTGCCTTGCCGTCATCGGCGTGGCACGCAGCCGTCCCCAGGATGAGCGTCATCGGCAGCATTGCGGCCATCAGGGTACGGTTGGAAAACATGCCAGGTTCCTTTGACAGTGATGCTTTGAATAGTAACAAGCAGCCTGTTTGGAATGTGAATGCTGGCGCACAGATGCGCACGTGCGCGGTGCCGGGGTCAGCGGGCGCGCCGGCGCGTTCGGCGCATGCTTCTGCGTGGCCAAAGCAGCACGCCGAGGCCGACGCCAAGCACGGTCAGCAGCAGGCCGAGGCCGCCCCAGATGAGCGAGAGACCCCACTCGGCGAAGGTGCTGTCCAGACGCGCTTCGTCGGGTGCATCGGCGCGATAGCGCACCTTCACCGCATCTCCGGTGGCATGGTCCGCAGGGAAGCTGCACTGGCCGCTGACAAACTGATACGGCTGGTCATCGTTGGCGATGAAGCTGATTCGCGGGCAGTAGAACTGGCGACGCTGGCCATCGCTGTCGCGGTCGGTCGACCAGACCTCGACCACGCCGACCACCTCGCCGGTGGCACTCAGCGATGCGGCGCGGAAGCGCAGCGCATCGCGCGCGAACCAGGCGGTGAGGGCCAGCATGCACAGCCCGATCGCCAGCGGCGTGGCCCATAGCCAGTGCACGCTGATGTCGTCGGAGCGTCCGTCGGGGCGCAGTGCAGTCATGCCGCGTGACGCACCACTTACATCGCCGGGCAGGCCGGATCCTTGCCGAGTACCGCGGCGCAGATCTTGCGGCGGCAGTCGATGCCCTTGAGCGTGTTCGCGCCCGGGCAGCGGCGCAGCTGCGACTGGATGTTGGAGCTGGTGGACGCCGTGGACTTCTTGCCGCCGATGCTGTCGAACGCGGTGTTGGCGTCTGCATCCTGCTGGCGCTCGTCGGCCTGGATCTGGGCGATCAACGCATCCATCGTCTCCGGCTTGGCCTGCGCCTTTGCCTTGGGCTTGGACTTGTCTTCTTCCTTGATGATGCCCAGCAGCGTGCCCAGCAGATTCTCGTCGCCTTTGGGCCTGTCACGCGAGGTGCGCGCGATGGTCGCGGGCGCGGCCGCACGTGCAGCGCCCGCGGTGGCACCGGCCGTGGCGGCCGCCGCCGCGCCGGCCACCGGTGTGGCTGGATCTGTCGCATCGGTGCCCGCGCCGGTTGCCGGCGTCGTTGCGGTGGATGCGGCGTCGGCGGGTGCCGGGGCGGCATCGACGATGGTCGCGCCACCGGCATCAGGTGACGGTGCAGCTGTTGCATCGGCGTTGCTTTCCGGGGGCAGCGAGTAGCCGATCGGTTCCTCGGCGCTGCTGCCCGCGCTCATCCGCCAAGCGGCCAACGCGCCCACGACGACGACGGCCAACGCCATAAGCGACAGCCACAGCCAACGACGTGATCGGGCTCCGGTTGCGGGTGCGGCGCGTGCAGCGCCGGCCACCGGCCGTCCTTCCATGTCAGCCAGGATCCGGCCAGAGCTTGCTGCCGGACTCTTCGTCTGCGCTCCCCCTGAGAGCAGACTTGGTCGATTTATTCCGCCATTATTCAAGTGCATCCAGCCCTTGTTTGGGTCGGCGTCTGCCGAAAGCGAACCGCCCCATTCTAGTGACTGGGGCATGGCCGTCAACAGCGTATCTCAGGGAGCAGCAGTGGTCGTCATTCTCATAGGAGCGGTGGTGCTGTTGGTGGTCATGGCAATGGTGTGCTGGGTACTGATGTTTCCCGATGCCTTTGATCGTGTGCAGGCGCAGCTCGGCCGCTGGTTCGGTCGCGTCGGCCAGGCCGCCAGTGGCGCCGGTCGGCGTGTATCGCAGCGCACCGACCGTCTGCAGGGCGGCGTGCGCGAGGAGCTCGGCGCGGCGCAGGGGGCGCTGCGACGGCATTGGCCGGTCCTTGCGGCGGCCGTTCTGCTGTTGTCGATTCCGCCGCTGGTCATTCTGATCACGCGGCAGAACGTGGTGCTCGATGAGTTCCAGGGCGACGACCTGTCCGCGTCGGGCTCGATGGTGGCCCAGTTGCTGCGGGGCGAACGGCTGACCCCGCCGCCGCCGCCGCCGCCGGAGGTCTTCACGACCGAAGAGATTCGCCGCACGCGGCCGGAAATTGTGACGGCCGACAGAAAATGGGGGCAGATTGATCCGGACCTGCAGCAGCGCGTGCTGGCGATCTACGAAGTCATGCGCCGACAATATGGATATGAAATGGTGCTGGTGGAAGGGTACCGCAGCCCCGAGCGGCAGGCCGAGCTGATGAGCGGCGGCAAGGCGACGCGTGCGGGCGCCTGGCAGAGCTGCCATCAGTATGGGCTTGGCGTGGACAGCGCACCGATCCGTGATGGCAAGCTGCAATGGGACATGGGGGATCCCTGGACCAAGCGCGCCTACTTCCTGTACGGCGAACTGGCCGAACAGGCCGGGCTGGAGTGGGGCGGCAACTGGCGCAGCATCAAGGATTATGTGCACGTGGAAATGTCGCAGCGTTGCCGCGCGGCGCGTGCGGCCAAGAAAGCTGAATTGGCGGGAGGGTGATACTTTCGCCGGTCTACTGGTATCGTTGCGGGACGATCCGGATCGCCAGGGGGTACAGGGGGCGATGGAATGACCGGATGCGCACGCAATCAAGGAGCATGATTGATGTCACGACCATTTGTTGTAGTCGGGGATAAGTTGAGCCACGGTGGCACGGTGGTAAGCGGCGCTGCCGAAACCGACATCGGCGGCAAGCCCGTAGCGCGCATCGGCGACAAGGCGGTGTGCGCGGCGCATGGGCCGACCACCATCGTCAGTGGCGACGCCACGGTGATCATCGACGGCAATCCGGTCGCGCGCGATGGAGACCGCACCGGCTGCGGCGCCACGCTGATCGCATCGCAGGCAACGACAGGCATCAACTGACAGGCAGCGTCGGTTCGACGGAACAGGATGGTTCGATGACTCAGGGAGCGGGACGCTAGATGTCCGGGATACTTGGGAAGGCGTTTTCGGTGATCGCGGTGTTCGCGGTGACCTGGGGAAGCGTGATTTTCTATTGGCGGAACAGTGGCACGGTACCGACCGGCATGGAGATGCTGGCGTACCTGGGCCTGTTGCCGGTGGGCGTGAGCAGCGCCGGCTTCATGCTGCGCAATGCCGGCCGTTCGATGCTGGACAAGGCCGTGGCCGCAGCCGACGCGCCGGACGCGGCGGACACGCCGACGGCCTCGACGGCGACGGACGCCGCGTCGCGCCCGTCCTCGGTGGCCGTGCTGGCCACCGACATGCGGCTGGGCCTGGACATGGACGCGGGCGCCTTGCTCGCGGCTGCGGGCGCATTGCCACGACCGGGCCTGGACGGGCGCTTCCATGATCGCGACGGACTGCCGCTGCTGATGTGCGCGGCCGCCGACCTCGACGACGCCCGCGTGCTGAAAGCGCAGATGGGTGCCTTCGATACGCGCGCCGCCGAGCGCCGTGCGATGGCGCTGCTCGAACCGGTGGCCGACAGCCTGCTGGCGCAGGCGCTGCTCGCCTTGCCCGAACTTGAGGTGGCCGAAGAGCGCGTGGTGGCCGGCCTGCGCCGTCGTGACGAGCAGGTGGTGGACTCGGTGCTGGCCATTGAACTGCTGGTGCCGGTCGATTGGTCGGTGTCGGTGCGCGGCTTCTGCGCCGAGTGGCTGCAGGGTCGGGCCGAGGCCAATGGCCTGGACGCCCGGCGGTTCACGGTTGACGTCGGCATCGCGGCCGACGCCGGTGAGGTGTGGTCGCGCGTGCAGCGCATTGCCGATGCGGTCGGGCAGGGGACGCCGCCGTGGTATCTGCTGCTCTCGTGCAGTTCGGCGATCGACCCGGGCGTAGTGGCGGCGTGGCTGGAAGAAAACCGCATCCTGCACCGGCAGAACAAGGAAGGCATGATTCCGGGCGAAGGCGCCGCAGGCGTGCTGTTCGCCACGCCGTCGGTGGTGACGAAGGAAACGCCCGTGGTATGGCGACCGCAGCGGATTGAACTGGCGCCGCAGGCGGGCGCGGCGGAACGCCGCCGGCAGAGCGAGGCGCTCGGGCGTGGCCTTCTGGGCAGCCTGACGCTGCCGCCCGATCGGGTGCAGATGGTGCTGCACGATGCCGACCAGCGCAGTGAACTGGCGGTGGATGCCTCGGCCGCCGCCACGGCGGTCAATCCGGATCTGGACATCGGCCGGCAGACGTTGGCCCTGCCGGTCTGTGCCGGCGAACTCGGGCCGGTACTGCCGCTGGCGCTGTTGACGCTCGCCCATCACCACGCGGTCGCTGCGCAGAGTGCGGCACTGATTCTCGGCGTATCCGCGCCCGACCAGCGCCTGGCGGCGCTGGTGGATTTCCCTTCTTCGCATGACCCGTCGGCCGACAGCGTGTCGCCGGCCTAACCCTGGACGCCTAGATGATGTTGAGTAATTTCAGGTTCTTCCTCAGCGACTATCGCCTGTGGATGGTGATCGGCTTGATCGGCGCGGGGTCGCTGGCGTATTTCGGCGCGGCCGAGGCCCGGCAGATCGGCATCTGGGTGGCGGTGGTGCTGGCGGCGCTGTTGCTGTTGGCGCTGATCGTGTGGGTCATCAAGCGCATCCTGGCCCGGCGGGCGGCCAAGCGTGTGGAAGCCATGGTGCAGACCCAGGCCGACCAGGCGGTCGCATCGGCGCAACCGGCGCAACGCGCCGACACCGAAGCGCTGCGGTCACGCATGATGGAGGCGGTCAAGCAGATCAAGTCCTCGCGGCTGGGGGCGCTCAAGGGCAAGGCAGCGCTGTACGAACTGCCGTGGTATGTGATCATCGGCAATCCGGCGGCGGGCAAGAGCACCGCGATCCTCAACTCCGGGCTGCAGTTCCCGTTCGAGGACAACCGCAGCAATGTGATCCAGGGCATCGGCGGCACCCGCAACTGCGACTGGTACTTCACCACTACCGGGATCGTGCTGGATACCGCCGGCCGCTACTCGGTCAGCGTTGAAGACCGCATGGAGTGGCTGACCTTCCTTGGCCTGCTGAAGAAGAACCGTCCGCGCGCGCCGATCAATGGGGTGATCATCGCGGTCAGCATCGCCGAACTGTCCGGCAGCAAGCCCGAGTTCGCCATCGAACTGGCCAAGAACCTGCGCCAGCGCGTGCAGGAGATCACCGAGCGGCTGGAAGTGTTCGCGCCGGTGTACGTGCTGTTCACCAAGGCCGATCTGATCGCCGGGTTCAGCGAGTTCTTCCGCAACCTGGATCCGTCCGAACGCGAAAGCGTGTGGGGTGCGACGCTGCCGTTCGATGTGCAGGCGCAGAGTGATGCGCTGACCGCCTTCGATGCCCATTTCGATGAGCTGGCCGAAGGCATCAAGGAAATGAGCCTGTCGCACATGGCGATGCAGCGCGGTCGCGAGGTGTCGCCGGGGCTGCTGACGCTGCCGTTGGAGTTCGTCGGCATCAAGCCGGCGCTGCGCACCTTCATCGCGACGCTGTTCGAGGACAATCCGTTCCAGTTCAAGCCGGTGTTCCGTGGGTTCTACTTCAGCAGCGCACTGCAGGAAGGGCATTCGGTGCATCACGCGTCCGAGCGCGTGGGCCGCCAGTTCTCGCTGTCCTCGCGCGGCGCCGATACCGATGCCGCGCCTACCGGGCAGACCGCGTTCTTCCTCAAGGACCTGTTCCGCAAGGTGATCTTCTCGGACAAGGAACTGGTGCGTCAGTATTCCAGCCCGCACCAGAACCGCCTGCGCTATGGCGTCTTCCTCGGTGCGGTGGGCGTGCTGGCCCTCGCGCTTGGCCTGTGGACCTGGTCGTACACCACCAACGTGCAGTTGGTGAACAACGCCACCAAGGACCTGGAGCAGGCTGTCCGCGTGCAGAAGGACCGCGTGGACCTGAAGTCGCGCATCGATGCGCTGCTGTTGCTGCAGGACCGCATGGAGCAGCTTGACCGCTACAAGAAGCAGGGTGGCATCACCACCAGTCTGGGGCTGTACCAGGGCGACAACATCCGCGCCAAGCTGATGAAGGAGTACTACCACGGCATGCAGCAGGTGATGCTGGATCCGACCGTGAGCAGCCTGGAGGGCTACCTCGGCCAGGTGGTGGCCGAGCGTGACAAGCTGGGGCAGGGCACGCAGGCGGCAGCGGAGAGCGAGGTGCTGTACCAGAACGCGTCGCCGACCAGCACCAACGATGCGTACAACGCCCTCAAGACCTACCTGATGCTGGGCAACCGCAAGCAGGTGGAAAGCGCGCATCTGTCCCAGCAGCTGACCCTGTTCTGGCGCAACTGGCTGGATGCCAACCGTGGCCAGATGAGTCGCGAGGACATGGTGCGGGCCGCCGAGAAACTGATGAACTTCTATGTGGCCCAGTCGGCAGACCCGGGTTGGCCTCAGATCCAGAACAAGGTGACGCTGGTCAGCGACAGCCGTCAGGCCCTGACCAAGGTGATGAAGGGGCAGCCGGCGATGCAGCGCGTGTTCGCGCAGATCAAGGCGCGTGCCGGTGCCCGCTTCCCGACGGTGACGGTGGATTCGCTGGTTGGCGAAGAGCGCAACGGCCGTCTGATCACCGGCAGCTACGCCATTTCCGGTGCCTTCTCGCGCAAGGCGTGGGAGGACTATGTCAAGGACGCGATCAACGAAGCGGCCAACACCCAGCTCAGCACCACCGACTGGGTGCTTGATACCACCGAGCAGAGCGATCTGTCGCTGGCGGGCAGCCCGGAACACATTTCGCGTGAACTGGTGACCCTGTACAAGCAGGAGTACGCCAAGGAATGGACCAAGTTCATGCAGGGGTTGAGCATCGCCCAGTTCGACACCTTCGAGCAGGCCACCGCGCGCATCAACACGCTGGGCGACGCCACCAACTCGCCGCTGCGCCTGCTGCTGGAGAAGATCAACGAGCAGACCATCTGGGACAACCCGGCCGCCGAAGCGCGTTCGAAGAAGGCCAAGGGCGGGTTCGTGGCATGGTTCCAGAAGACCATCCTGCGCAAGGACCCGGAGGCGGCGGTCCAGCAACAGCCGGTGGGCCCGATCGGCAAGGCGTTCGAAGGCATTGCCAAACTGACCACCAAGCGCGCGGACCAGCCGGCGGTGATCGACGCGTACTTCGAAACGCTGGGCAAGCTGCGTGCGCGCCTGAACAACATCAAGAGCCAGGGCGAACTGGGCGTGGGCACGCGCAAGCTGATGCAGGACACCTTCAGCAATGAGGGCTCCGAGCTGAGCGTGGCACTGGCCCTGGTCGACGAGCAGGTGTTGACCGGCCTGGATGCGGCCCAGCGCGACGCGCTGCGCCCGCTGCTGCTGCGTCCGCTGACCCAGACCTTCATGGCGCTGGTGGAGCCGACCGAGGGTGAGGTCAACCGCAGCTGGGGCGCGCAGGTGTACGAGCCGTTCAAGGCACGCATCGGCCAGCAGTATCCCTTCAATCTCAATTCGGACGTGGATGCCGCGCCGAGCGACATTGCCGCGATCTTCGGTGCCAGCGGCAGCATCGCCGCGTTCAACAAGGACGCCCTGGGTACGCTGGTGATCCAGCGCGGCAACCTGCTGGAAGCGCGCCGCTGGGCGGGCATGGGCATCACCCTGTCCAACGAGCTGGTGGCCAAGTACGGCAACTGGGTCAGCGGGGGAGCAGCGGGGGCCGCCTCGCAGGACACCACCATCTTCGAGCTGCTGCCGTCGCCGGCCACCGGTGCGATCGAGTACACGATCGAGATCGATGGCCAGACCCTGCGCTACCGCAACACGCCGCCGCAGTGGACCACCATGCAGTACCCGAACCTGGGCCAGGTGCCTGGCGCAAAGGTCACCGCGGTGGCCCCGGATGGCCGCACCGTGGAGGTGTTCAACGCCGCCGGCGCCAATGGCTTCAGCCGACTGATGAAGGAAGGCCAGTACGAGCACCTGGACGGTGGCAGCAGCCGCATCACCTGGAGCGCCGATGGCGTGGCGGTGACGGTGGAGATGCGCGTGGTGCGTCGTGCCGGTGCTGCCGCCGATGGCGGTGACTGGCAGCGCGGCCTGCAGCTGCCGCAGACCGTGGCCGGCAGCGGCCCGGTGGCACCCGCGCCGACCGCGCCCGGTGCCGTTGCGCCGACCGCGCCTGCGCAGTCGACCGGAGGTACGCCATGAGCCGCGCCGTGAGTGCCGGGGTGTCCTACTTCGGCAAGGTGCCGTCGCGGGGCGACTTCGTGCGCGCGGCGGACAACCACCAGCTGCTCGGCTGGCTGGACCGCTGGGCCGGAGAGAGCGTGGAACTGCTGGCGCAGAACCCGGACTGGAAGCGCGTCTATGATGCCTCGCCCGAGATCCACTACGCCTTCCTCGGTTCGCGCAGCAAGCTGGTCCTGTGCGGGCACTTCCTGGCCAGTCGCGATGCCTCGCAGCGGCGGTTCCCGCTGCTGTCGGCGGTGCGCCTGGAGGCGGCCGAGCCGCTGCCGTTCATCGGCCGCAGCCCGCTGGCCATGTCCAACGCGTGGTCGGGACTGTCGCGCATGGCGCGCCAGGCCTTCAGTGACGAAGACGCCGGTCCGGCGTTGAACGAGCTGGCCGATGCGCGCTTCAGCATCAGCACCGATCCCAGCGCCTACAACGCCACATTCCGTGACTTCCTCGACGGCCAGACCATCGGCTCGATGGAACGCCTGCTGCGCGATGCGGGCCATCCGGACGTCGTGCTGAAGCAGGCGCTGCCGGCACTCGGCCTGCTGCTGCAGCCGGTGCTCAGCGGCGGCGATGTCAACGTGGACAGGGCCCTGGTGTTTCCGCTGGTGCGCGATCCGTTGTACCGGCCGCTGGTGGCGGCATTCTGGCTGGACATCGTGTCCTGCTTCGTTGCCCGTGGCGACTTCGAGCTGGCCGTCCTGATCCGCAACGATGCCGCGCCGACGATGGTGGTGGGCTTCAACGGTGCCGACCGGCACGCGCTGCGCGCGGTGCTGGACCCGGCCGAGGCCGGCGACTTCCTGATCCGCGTGCAGCAGGCCGAATGGGTAGACGACTACCTGCACAGCGACTACAACCTCAATCGCTTTGCCAGCTATCTGGATCGCGATGACCTGGCATTGAGCACGGCGCGCAGCCTGTTCGGCGAGACTTTCCTGGGAACCTGACCATGCGCCTTCGTTCTGCTTATGTACTTGTCCTGGCCGTACTGACGTCGATCGGCTCGGCCGCTGCTGCCGGCCAGGCCGCGCCGGCGGCGGCTGGCACCGAACGGCCGGTCGTGATCGAGGGCGTGGTCCCCGACCAGGCCACCAAGGCCCGTCTGCTGAAGAACCTGCGTGAGGTCTACGGTGCCGAGCGGGTGGTGGACCGTGTGCAGGTCGAGTCCATCGCCACACCGCCGAACTGGGGCGACTACGTGGCCGGCATGATCAACCCCGGGCTGAAGCGGGTGTCGCCGGGCAAGCTGGAGATCAACGGCCAGTCGGTACGGGTCAGTGGCGAGGTCGGCAATGAGGCGCTGCGCCAGCAGGTGGCCAGTGACCTGAGCCTGGCCAGCAACACCTCCTACACGGTGACCAACGCGCTCAAGGTGGGCTCCCAGCAGAAGCTGCTGGACCAGACCCTGGCCAACCGCATCATCGAGTTCCAGAGCGGCAGCGCCAAGCTGACCCCGCTGGGCATGCGCATTCTCGACGAGATGTCCGAAAAGATGGTGCAGATGGGCGATACCAGCTTCGTGGTCATCGGCCATACCGACAATGTCGGCCAACGCGAGAGCAACCTGGCGCTGAGCCATGCGCGCGCCCAGGCGGTGAAGGCGTACCTGGTGCAGAAGGGCATCGCCGCCAACCACCTGGACGTCGTTGGCAAGGGGCCGGACGAGCCGGTGGCCGACAACGCCAGCCTGGACGGTCGCGCACGCAACCGTCGCATTGAATTCAAGATCCAGTAACGGCGTGACGCTCGACGGGCTTATTGCCCGTCGAGATTCTGGTTGATATCCAGCATTTCCTCCATCTGGTCGAGCACGCTGGAATCCTTGATGACCCGCTTGAGCCACACGTGCAGCGGCATCTCGCCCCAGCGCGCGGCCTTCTCGGCCAGATACGCGACCGGGCTGTGCGGTTCGGTGCGGCGGAAGAACTCGGCCACCTGCCGCAGCTGCTGCAGCGCTTCCTTGCGCGTGGTGGGTGCGCCGCCGGGGCTGCGTGCCGACGGTGCGGCGGCGTCGCCGGGGCCAGGCTGGGCGGTGAACGCGTCTTCGGCATCCAGCGCATCGACCACCTCGCCGTCGAGCAGCACGCCGGCATCGCGCGCGAACCGCATCACCGTACGCTGGATGTGCTCGATCTGTTCGCGGACCGCGCTGAAACTGGGGCCATCCAGGCCGAGCCGGTTGTCCACCGCTGCCTGCAGCGTTGCCAGTGCATCGGCGCATTCGGGCAGGGTTTCCAGCAGCTGCCGATAGAACTCATGCTGGGTATCGCGGCGTGCCGCTTCCAGCTGCTCCAGCCCGGGGCGGTCGTCGTGATAGTCGCCGCCGTTGCTGGCGCGGGCGTGTGCGACTTCGAAATCGGTGAGCGTGAAGCGGCCCTGCGGCGCCGAGACGATCGGCACGTTGCGCAGCCACTGCAGGGAGTTGCTGAGCAGCCAGCTCAGGTTGCCGATGCGCTCTTCCTGGTCGTCGTCGGGTGCCTGCGGGTGCACCTCGTCCCAGTACTGGTCGCACAGACCGGCCACGACCCGGTACCCCACCGCCAGCCCGCGGAAGCCCTCGACCTGGGTGGCCGCTTCGGTCAGCCAGCCTGCCAGGCGCAGGTCCTTGGTGCGGGTCTGCAGCAGGTCGGCGCATTCGCGCGCGACGCTGGACCAGTCGGCGTACTTGATGTCGGTCTGCCACTCGCCCTGGTCCAGGGTCGGGTCGTCGGCGCGCCGGCTTTCCTGGATACGGTCGAACTCGGGCGAGAAGGCAAGGTCCTCGCCGGTGGGGGCGTGGTCGGCGATGGGGGCCAGCAGGGCATCCTGATCCAGCATGGCAAATCTCGTGATTGGGAACGTGCCGATTCTAGCCTGCGTTTGCGTGCGGGGTGACGGCGCGCCGGGGTGTTTGCCTGGTGGCCGGCGCCGGTGCATAGTGCACGCACCGTGAGGGGCCGCGCCCGCGATGGGGCGGGCAATCCATGACTGACTGACACCGGGGAAGGGTCGCCGACATGCAGGGAAGGACGATTTCACAGGCGCTGTTGCTGGCGCTGGGGCTGGTGGCCGGCCTGGATGCCGCCGCGCAGGCCACGACCGATGCCAAGGTCTTCGGAGGATGGCGCAACCTCCATTCCGAGAACGGCGCCGAGCCGGCGCTGGAAGACATTCCGTTTGCGATGCTGCCGGCGGAGGCCGCCAAAGGCACACGGTTTGCCGTGCTGGATCGCGAGGGCAAGCGCACCGTGTGCTGCATGGTGGTCACCAGCGACCGGTTGGATGCGGCGGCGCTGGAGCAGCGCTACCGGCTGCCCGGGGTATGGATATCGGACGTGCTCAATGAGGGCACCACCGAGAGTCGTCCGTACGAACCGCGCGTCTATGAAATGAAGCGCGACGGGGCGCTGCAGACATATGCGTTCTTCGACGCCGCCGAGGCGTACAGCGATCTTGGCGGATTGCTGCTGCCGCCGTCGGCCACGCTGGATGCGGCGGGCAATGTGAAGGTCGGCGCGGACAGGTACACGCTGCAGTTCCAGTCCACGGCCTTCGCCGATGACGACGGTGCGCTGGATCGCTTCACCCTGCGGCCGGTCGGCAAGCCCGGCAAGCCGGTGATCGTCGAAGTCCCGTACGGGACGTATTGAGACAGCAGGGATTGACGTCGCTTTAACATACCGCGTCATGCTTGCGTGCGTCTGTCATTGGCATCTGCTACCGTCGTGTCCACAGGGGATGGAAGCGTCGCGGGCTGCGCCCGTTGCGTGCACGACTAGGTGAGCCATGGATGCAATACGGAACCTGATGACGCAGGCGGCCCGGTTGTCGGGTGAGCAGCGTCTGTACCAACTTTCGCTGCCGGCCGCGCCGGATGTGGTGGTGGAGCAGTGGCACGGGCAGGAACAGCTGTCGCAGGGATTTCGCCATGAGGTGACGTTCCTGTCGCTGCAGGCCGATCTCCCGCTGGAGTCCTGGTTGGGCACGCGCGCGAGCCTGCAGACCCGGTTGGCTGATGGTGCCCTGCACAGCCGTACCGGGGTGGTGACCGAAGCGCATCTGCTGGGAGCCGACGGCGGCGTGGCGCGTTACCGCATCGTCTTCTGCGATGCCAGCTGCTGGCTGGCGCAGACGCGCCACAGCCGCGTCTTCCAGGACCAGACGGTGCAGCAGATCGTGGACAGTGTGTTCGCCGCGCACCAGGGCCACGTGGCCTGGCGCTGGAGCGAGGAGGTTGCCGATTTCCTCAAGGGCGCGCGTCAGCGCAGCTACTGCGTGCAGTACCGCGAAAGCGATCTTGATTTCGTGCAGCGGCTGCTGGCCGAGGAAGGCCTGGGCTGGCGCGTGCAGCCCGATGACGGCGATGGCAACGACGGTGGTCATGCGCTGGTGCTGTTCGCCGACAGTGGCGTGCAGCCACAGGACGCGGTGAGTGCGCGCAGCGGCGGCATCCGTTTTCACCGTGCCGATGGCACCGAGCAGAACGATGCCGTGCAGGCACTGGGCCAGCGGCGCCAGCTGGGCGCGCAGGCGCTCTCGCTGCACAGCGACGATTACCGCACCGTGCGCTCGCTGGGTGCCGGCGTGCCGCTGGAAGGCGGCGGGAGCGGCGGGCGTGAGCTCTACGATCCAAGCGGTGCCTACGCATTCGTGGATCGGCACGAAGCGGACCGCTACGCGGGCTTGATGGCACAGGCCAGCGAGGCCCGCTGGAATGACTGGCAGGGGCGCGGCACGGTGCGCAGCGCCACCGCCGGCCAGTGGCTGCAGCTGCGCGATCTGCCCGGCGATGTGCCCGAGGAGCTGCTGCTGGTGTCGCTGCGCCTGGCAGGCATCAACAACCTGCCGGTCGATGTCCGTGACGCGCTGGAGGCGGCCCTCGGGCCGGCCGTGCAGCCCGATGCCGACGCTGTCTTGCTCTGGGAAGACGCGCGCCGGCATGGCTTTGCAGCCACCTTCGCAGCGGTAGCGCGTGACCAGGTGTGGCGTCCGATCCTGCTCGACGAGACTGGCGCGCGGCTGAATCCACGTCCCCTGGCGCCCGGTTACCAGACCGCCGTGGTGGTTGGCGATGCATCCCGTGGCGAGGGACCGCAGGAGGTCCATGCCGACGCCCTGGGCCGGGTCCGGGTCCGCTTCCACTTCCAGGCCGATCGCCGGGACGCAGGCACCGCTCAGGACAGTACGTGGCTGCGTGTGGCGCAGCGCTATGCGGGTCCGGGCGTGGGCAGCCAGTTCCTGCCGCGCGTCGGCCAGGAAGTTCTGGTGGGCTTCCTGGAGGGCGACATTGATCGGCCCGTGGTGGTGGGCAGCCTCTACAACGGACAGGGTGAGGCGGGCGTCGCCCCGACGCCCGCCGGAAAGACCACCGAGAGCGACACCAGCGCCTATGCACAGGCGACCGACCGGATCGCCAGTGCACAGGGCAATCGCAGTGGCGGCCAGGCGCCCGTGTGGCACGCCGCTGCTGCCGGCGACGACGCACACCGTCATCCAGGCGCGCTGTGGGGCGTGCAGTCGCGCGAGTGGGCCGGCGAGGGGCATTCGCGCCTGCTGTTCGACGACAGCGACGGCCAGTTGCGCGTGCAGCTGGCGACCACGCAGGCAAGCAGCGCGCTGACCCTGGGCCACCTGATCCACCAGGCCGACAACTTCCGCGGCAGCCTGCGTGGCGAAGGCTTCGAACTGCGCAGCGATGCCTGGGGCAGCGTACGCAGCCGCGCCGGCCTGTGGCTGAGCGCGTATGCGGCCGGCCCGGCGTCGCCGGCCGGCACCGTGTCCGCGCCGGTTGCGCTGTTGAACCAGTTGAACACGCTGGGCACCACGTTCGCGCAGGCCGCCGGCACGCACCTGACGGTCAAACTGGCCAGCGCCGAGGGCGTGGGGCGCCCGCAGCATTCCAGGCTGGTCGGCGACGCTGCGCCGCTGGAGGCAGTGCTGCGCAGCGCCCGCGCCACGGTACCTGGCGATGCCTTTGCCGACGCACGGGGCGCCGCGGGCGACCGCGACGGGTCGGCCGGGGAGGGCCGGGTGCCGCATACGGGCGACCCCCTGCTGGGCCTGGCCGCGCCGGGCGGCGTGCTGCATCGCGCCGGCCAGTCCATACACTGGAGTCTGGGCGAGACACTGACGCTGGGCAGCGGCCTGGCCAGCGAAGCCATCGTGCTTGGCCAGTCGCGCTGGCACAGCCGCCAGGCGATCGGCATGCTGGCTGCCGCCCGCACCGGCGAGGGCGCGCAGACGCGCACGCTGAGTGTGGTGGCGGGCCTGGGCGAACTGGACGTGCAGGCGCAGAACGACAGCATCCGCGTGCAGTCCAAGGCCGCGCTGCGCGCGGCAAGCGCGCAGGCCGCGGTGGAACTGGCGGCGGGGCGCACCGTGCATGTGGCCACGGCCGGCGGTGCCAGCGTGACCATCGAGGGCGGCAACATCACCTTCACCGCGCCGGGCACCATCACGGTGCACGCCGCGAAGAAGTCGTTCCTGCCCGGCGGCAGCGGCAACTACCCGTTGCCGGTGTTCCCGCAGTCGGTATGCAAGGAATGCCTGCTGCTGGCCGCGCAGCGCGCCGCTCCCCTGACCCCGAAGGGCTGAGCGATGCTGCCGATTCTGTTTCCCAGTACCGCCGTAGTGTCGCTGGACGCCGCGTTCCGGCGCTATCTGCTCCTGGATGGCGCCCAGTGCGAGCGGCCCCAGACAGTCCTGAAGCGGCTGCCCTATGCGGCATCGCGGCTGTTCGACGGTCTGTTGGCCGACGGCAGTGCCGACACCTCGGTTTTTCTGGTGCCGCTGCCGGAGGCGCTGGATCTGCAGGACGCGCTGCTGCGATTGCAGGACGGTGTGCGGTCGCTTGGCGCCTTGACGCTGCTGGAGTCGCCGCTGGAGAGCGGCGAACTGACCCAGCGGCTGGCGCGCCGCCTGGATGCGCGGTATCCGAATGGCAAGGAATTCATCGCGCGCTTCTACGACGGCCGCGTGCTGCCGTGGTGGGTGCAGGCGCTGAACGATGCCCAGCGGCATGACTTCCTGGCGGTGGGCGAGCGCTGGCATTACGTGACGCACGACCACCAGTGGGACACGCTGGCCCTGCACTGCCCGATGCAGGATCCGCATACCGTGCCGTGGACGCTTGACGCGCCGCAGCGGCATGCGTTGATCGACGCGTCGTATCCCTACACGCTGATCGAGCACTTCCAGCTCACCGACCCGGAGCTGCTGGACCGCCTGCCGTCGGCGAACTGGTATGCGTTCATGCGCAACGCGGTGGCCGTGGCGGCGGCGTTCGGCATCGAGGACAGCCGCCGGGTGGTGATGGTCTGCACGTGGGCGCTGCTGGTCGGCGACGACCTGGGTGAGGATCCGGATTGGCAGGTGCGGTTGCGCGACTTCGCGGACGGGCGGCGCAATGCAAAGGAGATCGGCGATGAGGTGTGGCCGATGGAGGAGAGCTGGTGAACGCACCGGGCATCATTCAATCGTCAACCGGGTGCGCGCATCGCGCCGCCCACTGCGTCGTGGAGCCATCATGCTGAGCAACAAACCGCTGCTGTGGATCGTCGTGGCCGTGATCGTCGTGGCCGCTGCCAGTGCAGGCTGCGCCCGCGCGATGGCCAAACCGACGCCGCGCTCGCCGTACCTGACCTTGTTTGCCTTCAACTACAGTGACCGCTACCTGCATGACGTGCGCGTGGACGGCAAGTGGATGGGCGGCGTCTCGGCCTATACCAACGGCGGGTCGGTGATGGGACCGCTGGCGCCGAAGCACGACAAACCGTTGTCGATCCGGGTCGAGTGGGAGCTGTCGGACCGCTACGATCTCACCACCAACACCTACCAGACCGCCGGCCCACGCGAGCCACGTTCGGCGGTGGTGACGGTGCGGCAGCCGTATCCGCCGGACCCGCGCACGCTGCTGCTGCATTTCTACCAGGACGGCCATGTGGAGGCCGAACTGATCGACCGCTCGAAGGATTACTGGGATTCCCGCCGCGAGGTGCTGCCCAAGGGCCACATCGCCAACGACGGAGCAGCGCGCCCATGACGGCCCAAGACCCAACCGCCATTCCCGGCCAGGTCGACCTGGAGCCCGGCTCACCCGAGCCGGTGGCCGACGCCGACCCCACCGCACGCACCGCGCGGCTGGCGCGGGGCACCCGCCCGATGACCGACGCCGAGCGACAGCAGCGCCAGGCGGCGCAAAGCTGCTCTCTGCCCGACAAGGAGGAAGCGACCACCGGCTGCAGCCAGGCGCTGCATTTCACCGTTTTCTTCGACGGTACGGGCAACAACCGCGATGCCGAACTGGCCAAGGGCGAATCCGAACGGGCGTTGTCGAACATCGCGCGACTGTACAGCGCGCGGATCGATGGTCGCCCCAATGTGGTGTCGACCTACATTGCCGGCGTGGGCACCCCCTGCCCGGAAGTGGGCGATACCGGCGGCATGCTTGGCCTGGCGATCGGCAAGGGCGGGCGCGAGCGCATCGATTACGCGCTGGAAGAGCTGGACATGAAGATCCAGCAGCAGCCGGCGTCGATGCGTATCGTGATCCTCAACGTGGCGGTGTTCGGCTTCTCCCGCGGGGCGGCGCAGGCGCGCGGTTTCGTCCGCGACCTGGTTGCGCTGTGCAAGCGGCAGCCGGACGGCACCTGGCTGTATCGCGACAGGACACCGATCCGGATCGGCTTCGTCGGCCTGTACGACACCGTGGTGTCGGTATGGCCGTCGCTGGTCCATGCGGCGGTCAATGCGGGCAACGGCCACAACGGTTGGGGCGAGGGCATGCGCATTCCGCCGATGGTCGTGCAGTCGGTGCACATGACCGCCGCACATGAGCTGCGAGGCCAGTTTCCGCTGGATTCCACCCGCGACGATGCGCGCTATCCCGACAACACCCAGGAGATCTGGTACCCGGGCGTGCACTCGGATGTGGGCGGTGGCTACGATCCGCAGCACCAGGGCCGGCAGAACAGCATTGCCCGCTTTGCGCTCAACGAGATGTACGACATCGCGCTGGCTGGCGGGGTGCTGCTCAATCCGCTGACCCGCCTGCCGTCGCCGGTGCGGGCCGAGTTCGACAAGACAGATCCGGAACTGCAGGCGGTCTACAACGCCTACCTGCAGGCGGTGCGGATCAAGCGCGGGCGCATGGAGGACGTGCAGGCCGCGCACATGGAGCTGCTGCACCGCTGGTTGAAGGTGCGCGTGGCGCGTGGCGACAAGCTGCCGTCGATGCAGCGCCTGGCACAGCGGCAGCAGCAGCTTGAGGAGGAGGTCAAGACATTGCGGCGGGAGAAGATGCGGCTGCGCGATCCGTACGGGAACGACTACGCCGCCTCCAGCATGACCAGCGAGGAGATCGCCGAATGGAACCGGGCGTCTGATGCGCTCAGCGCGCGCAGCGACGCGCTGGGCGAGGTCAAAAAGCAGCGCAAGGGCCTGGCCAGCGAGACCGATACGCTGGTCGGCAAGATGGTGGCGCTACGACGCAAGCGCGAGCGCGGCAAGACGTTGACCCTGGCCGAACGCACCATGCTGGACGCCTGGGACAACAAGACCCTGCTGCCGGAGGCGGTGGAGACGTTCTTCGACGGCTACGGCCACGATTCGATCTCGCACTGGTTCATCGGCAACCTGGCGCAGTGGCGGGTGCTGTATTTCGGCGACACCAAGTACAAGCCCGGCGAAGTGGTGGAAGGCGCAACCGCGCCGCAGGAGCAGACCGAGCCGGCGTGACCGCTGCAGGCCGCGCCGGGGGGCGAGGTCAGTCGCTGTGGCCGCGATGCACCGCTTCGACGCGGTGGCCGTCCGGATCGACCAGGAAGGCCGCATAGTAGGTGTCGCCGTAGTCCGGTCGCAGCCCGGGGCCACCGTTGTCGGTGCCACCGGCCGCCATCCCGGCGGCATGGAAGGCCTGCACCGCCGGCTCCGATGGCGCCGCGAACGCGAGATGGAAGCCATCGCCGGGCGGCGCCGCGTCGGGCGTCAGGTTGAGCAGCAGCAGGTCCTGATCGTCGACCAGGCCGTAACCGATCGATTCCGGGCCGTCGAACACGCGGCGATAGCCGAGCGCGCCGAGCGTAGCGTCGTAGAAGCGGCCGGCACGCGGCAGATCGCGCACGCCAAGGGACAGGTGATGCAGCATGCGCTCGGTTCCGGGCAGGGGGGGGCTGAGCATACCGCGACCGCTGCCGCGCCACAGGCGGGACGGTCCACGCGTCGCGCGAGGTCGGCAGCCTGGCGCTCGATTCGCCGCTCAGCCGCACATCCACGTCGATTGCCTGCGCGCGGGCATCCTGGCACCCCACTGTCTATCATTGCTGCCGGCGCCGCCGCGTGCACGGACTGACCAGAGCAAGGACCCCGCCATGACCGATACCTCCGCATACCTGCTGCCGGCGCCGCGCGCCCTCTGCGCCGTTTTCCTGTTGGCCGTGCCGTGGGTGGCCCTTGCGGCCGATACCCATGATGCCGCCGGCAACCGGCTCGAGTCGTTGATCGAGCAGCCCGGCACCGCGCCACCGCCGACGCTGGAAGGGGGTGATCCGGACATGGCGCAGGCGGTATCGCCGCTGTACTGCACCGCCGACCGCGCCTGGTGCGTACGCCTGATCGCCAGCCGCAACAATCCCAGACCCTCTCTGCAGGTGCAGGAGTTCGTGCCGGGCGAGCCCGAGCCGCGCGACCGCCATGTGGGCTACACCGGCCCCGAACGCGACGGCCGGTTCCAGGTCTGGCCCTACCTCCTTCGCCTTGCGCCCGGCCTGGGCGCACCCAGCGCACCCACCGATCCGGCGCAGGCCGCGTTCGAGAACGTGGTGGTGGGCGTCATCGTGGAGCGGACGTCCGGCTATTCGGGAGGCGGTGCCTCCAGCAGCACGCTGCTGCTGGAGACGATCTATCACACTGACGAAGGGGCGGAGACCAGCAGCGTGCTGTCGCTTCCGGTGGCGGGGCAGGCCAGCATCCGTGCCTGCTACGGCGAGCAGGATGCCGCCCTGCGCAAGGGCGCCTGCCACGACGAATACCGCTTCAGCGCCACCCTGTCGCTGCTGCCGCAGGGCCGTGGCATGCCACTGCTGCGCTATGCCAGCACCGCCACCCGTTTCCCGGCATTCGCCTCGCGCAGCCGCGATTCGCTGGCCAGGGGCGCGCTTAGCGACCGCGACCTGCGCACCGCGCGCGATCCGGACTGCAGTTTCGAGCGGACCCTGCGCTTCGATTCGGGCCGCTACGTGGCCGAACCGGCCCTGCCGGACTGCAGCGAATTCACCGAACTGTAGGCGGAAATCATCGCAAAGCCACGCTATAGTGGCCGATCAATGCGGTGCCCGCTTTCGCGCCCGGGCCGACTGGCGCGTCGTCAATGACTCATTCCATGACTGCTGAAACGAATACCCCGGCCGCTGCGGCCGCGCCGACCGGTCCGCTGTTCTACCGCCAGACCGTGCCGCTGAGCGCTGAAGCGCATGCCAACTGGCGCCTGCGCACCGAATCGGCCAGCTTCGCCGCCGGTACCAACTCGCTGCCGGTGGTGGTGGGCGAGTTCGGCTCGATCGCCCAGTTCTACCCGATTCTGTTCACCGGCAAGGAAGCCGTGCCCCTGGCAGCCGTTGGCCTGGCCAAGGACAACCTGTTCGTGACCGATGGCTACTGGGCCGCCGATCATTACGTGCCGGCCTACGTGCGCCGCTACCCGTTCGTTTTCATCCAGACCGACGACCCGCAGAACTACGTGCTGGGTCTGGATGCCGAAGCCGAGCAGGTCAACCAGGGCGATTCCGACGAGGGCCAGCCGCTGTTCGAGAATGGCGAGCCGACCGAACTGGTCAACGCGGCAATGCGCTTCTGCGGCGACTTCACCCGTGAGCACGAGCTGACCCGTCAGTTCAGCGCGGCGTTGATCGAGCAGGGCCTGCTGGTGGACCGCAGCATCGACGTGACCCTGTCCAACGGTGCGCAGATGTCGATCAACGGCTTCCGCGTGGTGGATGTGGAGAAGTTCTCCAAGCTGCCGGACGCGCTGGTTGTGGCCTGGCACCGCAACGGCTGGCTGGCGCTGGTGCACCACCACCTGAGCTCGCTGGCGCGCTTCAATGCACTGGTGCAGCGCCAGAGCGCAGTGCCGCTGCCCGCCACTGCCTGATCGGCGTCGCGCAGTACACCGGACGGCGGCCTGCGGGCCGCCGTCCGCGTTTCGGGGGCGGGGTCAGTCGCGGGTGCTGACTTCCCAGGTGGCATGCAGCACCCCCGGTTCGTGCTGCAGTCGGGCGACGACGGCATCGAGCTCATGGGCCGCCACGGCAGTACTGACCAGGATCGCGACGATCTCCACGGGTGCATCGCCGTGTTCGACCACCTGCACATCGCCCACCGGGTACTGCGCCGCTTCCAGCAGCTCCACCAGGCGCTCGCGGACAACCGGCGTGGCGATCGGATCGGCACTCAGCCGCACCTCGTACGTGGCCTCCGAAGCGGCCTCGTTGATCGGGATGCGGTTGATCGCGTTCACGAGCGGGCGCAGCAGGGTATTGCCGGCAATGACCAGGGCGGTCAGCAGCACCCCCTCGGCGAGCATGTCGGCACCGGTGCAGCAGCCTACCGCCGCCGAACACCACAACGTGGCCGCAGTGTTGAGCCCGCGCACGTTCATGCCTTCCTTCATGATCACGCCCGCGCCGAGGAAGCCGACGCCGGACACGACGTAGGAGATCACCCGGACTGCTTCGGTGGAGCCGGCAATGCGCATGCCCAGGTCGACGAAGGCGGCCGCGCCGACGGCCACCAGCACATTGGTGCGCAGCCCGGCGGTGCGCTGGCGGTACTGGCGTTCGGCGCCGATCAGGGTGCCCAGCACGAACGCCGCCACCAGGCTGACCACCGTGTCCAGGAACGGGTAGAGCGAGAAGGTCTCGATGAAGCGCATGGGCTCAGTGCCAGCTCTGCAGCAGTTCCAGCACCTGCGGCTCGCGAGGTCGTTGCAGCAGCTCGGGGAGCAGCGCGTCGTAGGCGGCGCGGTAGTCGGTCGACTGGTGCGCCAGGAAGTCCTCCACGGAGGCCTCGTTCCAGCGTTCGTACAGGGTGAACAGGGTGGGGTCCTGGGCATCGCGGTGCAGGTCGCAGGACACGAACGCCGGCTCGTCCGCCATGCGGTCCACCAGCGTGTGCAGCGCGTCGAGCCAGTCCTGCACCCGTTCAGGCTTGACCTGGAGCTTGACGTAGAAGACCAGCGGGGTATCGGGGGCGCTCATGGCAGGCTCCAGCAGGCAATGGCGCGGAGTGTAGCCGCTGGCGATGACCGCGCGTCGCGCTTAGTCGGAAACCCGATATGCATATCCCGGTCGGTCATTTCACCCGCAGGCCCCCATTCAGCAGACTGGCGCCCCTCCTGGCCCGCATCCCTTGCATCGCGCGCGCCGGCGCTCCGTTTCCCCACCCTGGAACCTGCATGTCTCTGCTCCACCGTTCGTTGCGTCCGCATCCCCTGGCCCTGTCGTTGTTGCCCCTGCTCGGACTGGCGCCGCTGGCCGCCGCTGCCCAGGACACGGCACCTACCCAGCTCGACGCCGTCAAAGTCACCGGATCGCGCATCCCCCGTGCCAGTGTGGAGGGGCCGTCGCCGGTGACGGTGATCACCCAGGAGCAGATCGAGGCGCAGGGTTACCGCAGCGCGTTCGAGGCCCTGAGCGCGCTGACCGAGAACACCGGCAACGTGCAGGGTGAGGACTTCGGCAACACCTTCACCCCGGCGGCCAACACCATCAACCTGCGCGGACTTGGCCCGAACCGCACGCTGGTCCTGGTCAACGGGCGGCGGCAGTCGGACTACCCGCTGGCCTACGAGGGCTCGGTGAACGTGGTCAACCTGGCCAACATTCCCAGCGCCCTGATCGACCGGATCGAAATCCTCGCCGGCGGTGCCTCGGCGGTGTACGGCTCGGATGCGATCGCCGGCGTGGTCAACATCATCCTCAAACCCCACTACGATGGCGTGGGCATCAACGTGCGCGCCGGGACCACCGAGCAGGGCGGCGGCGACAACCAGCGCGTGCAGGCGGTCGGTGGTGGCTCGGGCGACCAGTGGGACGCGATCTTCGGTCTGGAACTTGGCAACCGCAAGGCGATCTACGGGTCGCAACGCGACTTCATGGATTCGTTGACCGACGATCCGCGCGGCGTTGCACCGCTGCCGACCGCGGTGGCGTATCGCCGCAATGCGGGCAGCGGCAACTACATCGATCCGGGCCTGGATGGCTGCGATGCGACCAGCGGCCTCTACGGTGGCAGCGTGTTCCGCGCGCAGAATCCACGGCAGGGCGCCTACTGCGGCAGCAACGACGCGGCCGCCACGTTCTGGACCGTGCAGACCGAGAAACGCAACATCGACGCCTACAGCGCGCTGACCTGGCGCCTGAACGACCGCCAGGAACTGTTCGCGGACGCCGCCATCGGTACCGCACGCATTTACAACAATACCCGTGCGCCGACCTGGACGTCCTCGCGCAATTACTTCTACAACCAGAACAGCGGTCAGTTGGAAACCTGGTACCGACGCTTCGCGCCGGAAGAAATCGGCGGCGTGCAGAGCAATGCCAACCGCTTCCTGGAACAGTCGTGGTCATTCAACGTGGGCGCGCGCGGCAGCCTTGGCAGCTCGGACTGGGACTATGAAGCGGCCTACAGCCGCTCGCGCTACGAGAACCGCACGCGCCGCCCGGTACTGCTGGCCGGCATCAACGACTATCTGCTCGGGCCGAAGCTTGGCACGCGCAACGGCGTGGACGTGTACGCACCGGACCCGACGCGCCTGTACCGGCCGCTGTCGCCCACGGAGTACGACGGGCTGTCCGATACCCAGGAAAGCCGCAATGCGGCCTGGCTGCAGACCGCCAGCGTCAGTGTCAACGGCGAACTGTTCGCCCTGCCCGGTGGCCGGGCCGCGCTGGCGGCGGTGGTCGAAGCAGGCAGCCAAGGCTACCGCAACCGTCCCGATCCGCGCCTGGCGACCGGTGAATTCTGGAACACCAGCGCCGGTATTCCCGCTGGCGGTGAGCGCGACCGTTACGCGGCCGGCGTGGAGCTTCAGCTGCCGCTCCTGGAGCGTCTGACCGCCACTGTGGCCGGCCGGTACGACCAGTACCGCGCCGCCGGCGATCACATCGGCAAGGCCACATGGAGCGCCGGTCTGGAATTCCGCCCGGTCGATACGCTGCTGCTGCGCGCCAGTGCGGCCAGCAGCTTCCGTGCGCCCGACATGAACTACGTGTTCGCCACCGAGACGCGCGGCTACAACCCGGGCATGACCGACTACTGGCGGTGCCGTACTGCGGGACAGGCCTACGACGACTGCGACTACAGCGGGCTGGCGATCGACTACACCAGTGGTGCCAACCCGCAGCTGCAGCCGGAAACGGCACGCTCCTACGGGCTGGGCGCGGTGTGGTCGCCGTCGGCCAACCTGGATGTCACCGTCGACTATTACGACATCCGCATCGAGGACGAAGTCACCAACCTGGATTCGACCCGCATCCTCAAGGACGAGGCCGACTGCCGGCTGGGCCAGACCGTCGGCGGCGACGCCCGCGACATCGCCTCGGCGCAATGCCAGGACGCGTTGCGCCGGGTGATCCGCAACCCGGCCGACGCCGCCGTGCAGCCCAACCAGGTGGTGCGCGTGCTGATCAATCCGATCAATGCGGCCGCCGAATCGGTGCGCGGCGTGGACCTGAAGGCCAACCTGCGCTGGGACGCCGGGCGCTACGGACGCTTCTCCAGCCGCCTCGCGTACTCACTGGTGATCGACCACGACTACCGGCAGTTCGACGGGGATGCCATCCAGGACCAGCGCAATTCGCTGGATTCCTACCAGTGGCGCAGCCGCATCAACGGCAGCGTGACCTGGGCGATCAACGACTGGACCGCGACGCTGTACGGGATGCGCTACGGCTCGTTGCCGAAGACCGACGGCAGTGGCCGCATCGCGCCGTACATGACCTACAACGCCAGTCTGTACCGCCGGCTCAACGACAACGCCACGCTGGGCTTGATCGTCAACAACCTGCGCGACAGCCGCCCGCCGGCGGACCGCAATGGCGGTGGCTGGCCGTTCTATCCGGTGGGCAACTACGACCCGTACGGCCGCCAGTTGTGGCTGGAGTTCGACTACCGCTTCCTGTAATGCAGCACATCGCGTCATCCCTGGAGGCCCGGCACTGCCGGGCCTTTTTGTGCGCGCTGTGACGTAGGGGAACAGCGCGGCGTTGTACGGTTGCGACGCACGTCGGCACCTTATCCAGCCCCCCTCGGCGATGCTGCCGGCACGATGAAACAGGGGAGCGTGGGGCGAATGAACAGGATGATCTGGAGCGTACTTGTGTGGCTGGCCTGCATGCCCGCGCATGCCCAGACGGTGTACAAATGCGTGTCCGCCGGGCAGGCGCGGTATCAGTCGGCGGCGTGCCCGGAGGGCCGCACCGAGCAGACCTGGAGTGCGGTACAGCACCGCCCGGTGCGTTACTACGCCGCCTATGTGGAAGCGCTGCGACGGGAGCTGAAACGTGACGCTGCCGCGCGACGTGGCCGGCAAGCGATGCCTGCCGCCCGCCGTGGTCGCGCCACGGCAGCGCCGGGGGTGCGCGGCCATCTGATCTCCGTGCATCGCGATCCGCAGGCCTGCGCTGCGGCCCGGCAGCGGCGCGAAGCGGCGTATCGCGCGGCGGGGCTGACGCGCGACCTGGCGCTGTCCCGGCGCCTGGACGATGCGGTGTTCGAGGCGTGCCGGTGAGGCGGGGTGCGGGGTTGCAGCTGCGAGAACGATCAGGCGCGCGCGCGGGCGCGCGGCTGGGGGCGCGGCGTCCTGCGCGCGAGCAGCAGCGGGCGCGCCAGCCAACGTGCGAGCAGGTACTGCACCAGCAGCGACAGCGCGATGACGGCAGCGGCGGTCACCAGATTCAGCCACGGCCGTTCGGCGGTGGCGGCGACCAGAGCGACGAGTCCGGCCAGCGGCGTGAGCAGGGCGAGCGCGGCCGTGCACGCCAGCAGGGCCGCGGCCGCGCTGCGCGCGGGCGGCACCGGGGACACCAGGCCGGCCAGCCCGTCCCACACGCCGCGCGTGCCGACCACGGCGATAGCCACCAGCAGCATCGGCATCGCGATACGGATCGGCAGCGGCACCTGCGCGGGCACATACGAGATCAGCGGAAGATCCATCAGGCTTGCCAGCAGGAATGTCCAGCCGCTCCACATCGCCAGCAGGCAGGAGGGCCCGAACACGGCCACCACGCCGGTGCGGACATCCGCTGGCCGGGTGGTGCGGGCCGGGTGGCCGGCCTGTACCGCGGCAAACATGGCAAGGGTCAGCAGGCCGGCCCAGCCAAGCAGTTCGGCGCCGTGTACCAGCACCGGGGCGAGCGGACCCAGCGGCTGCAGCAGCCCGGAGAGGGCCAGGCCGGCGGCATGCCCTGCAATCAGCAGGCCGACGAACACCAGGCCGGCACGCCAGCGGTGATGCAGGTCGTGGAGGCCGAGGGCGTGGGTCAGCACCACGCCGATCAGCCAGGTCAGCAGCAGCGGTTCGGCAGCGCGCTCGACAAACGCCAGGGTGCGGCCTGTCCAGAGCGGTGCCGGCAGGGGGGCCGTATCGGCCGACAGCGGCATCCACGGCGGGTACCACTGCCACAGTGAACCCGCCAGCAGGAACGCAAGCGACAGCAGAGTCGCCTGCAGGGGCAGGCGCAGTACGGGCTCCCCGGGCATCGTCGAATCTGTTCCCTGTGTTCGTCGATGCTCAATCGTGCCGCAGGCGCGGAGTCCTGCCAAGTCCGCGCCTGCACATTCACCTGTTGGGGAACCGGCTTACGGGGTGCGGTCGTAAGCGAACTGGATGCCGGCCGTGCCGCCGGTCCGGATGAACAGATCGATGAAGGCCGGTACCGTGTCGCTGCGGTTCCAGTCGCGCTGAAGCTCGCAGAACAGCTGCGTCACACTGATCAGCACACCACCGGCCTGCTCGATGCGGCGCAACGCGGCATCATGCGCGGCCAGCGAGGTGCCGCCGACGGCATCGACGACCACGTAGACCTCGTAGCCTTCGCGCAGCGCATCCAGCGCAGGGAAGGTCAGGCAGGCTTCGGTCCACAGTGCGGTCATGATCAGCTTGCGCCGGCCGGTGGCTTGGACCGCCTGGCGGAACGCCACGTCTTCCCACGAATTGATGGTGGTACGGTCGTAGGTGGGGTAACCCTCGAGTACCTTGCGCAGTTGCGGGATCGGCGGCTTGTTCAGCCCGGTCTGGACATTGACCGTGGAGTGCACGATCGGCAGTCCGTAGGCCACGGCGGCCGTTGCGGTGCCGACAATGTTGTTGACCAGCAACTGGCGGTCCATCGAGGCGATGGAGTTCACCTGGACCGGTTGGTAGTCGATGATGACGAAGGCGGCATTCTGCGGCGTGAGCAGCGTGTCGCTGGCGGGATCGCGGATCGGTTCACTGGCCATGATGGGGCTCCTGGGGGATGACGCGTTGGCAACGCGGGCGGCAGGCCTGCGCTGAGGGGCGCGGCCGTGCAGAGCGCACGGCCGCAGGCGTCAGTGCGGGGTGGCGGCCATGCGGCCGAAGCGCCCGCTGTTGAAGTCGCGCATCGCTTGGGCGATCTCGGCGTCGGTGTTCATCACGAACGGCCCGTGCCCGACGATCGGCTCGTTGATCGGTTCGCCACTGAGCAGCAGCACGGTGGCGTCCGTATCGGCCACGATCGAGACACCTCGACCGTCGCGATCGAGGATGACCAGCTGGGCCTCATGTGCGACCTGCTGGTCGTTGACGGTCACGCTGCCCTTGAGGACCACCAGCGCCAGGGTGCGACCGGCAGCGACCTCCAGCAACGTCTGATGACCCTGCTTGAGGCGCAGGTCCCAGACATCCATCGGCGTGAAGGTCCGGGCGGGGCCGGCGTGGCCCTCGAAGCTGCCGGCGATCACCCGCACGGTGCCGGCCCCGTCGGGCAGGGCAATCCGTGGAATGTCGCGGTCGAGCAGAGTCTGGTAGCCCGGCGTCGCCATCTTGTCGGCCGCCGGCAGATTCACCCACAGCTGCACCATGTCCAGCGTGCCGCCGCTGCGTGCGAACGACGAGGCGTGGTACTCCTCGTGCAGGATGCCTGCGCCTGCGGTCATCCACTGCACATCGCCGGCGCCGATATGGCCACCGGCACCGGTGGAATCGTGATGCTCCAGCTCGCCCTCGTAGACGATGGTGACCGTTTCGAAACCGCGGTGCGGATGCTGCCCCACGCCGCGGCGCTGGTCGGTGGGCTCGAACCGGTACGGGCCGGCGTAATCCAGCAACAGGAAGGGGCTCAGGTGCTGGCCGTGCGTGGTGTAGGAGAACAGCGAGCGGGCCGGGAAGCCATCGCCGACCCAGTGCGGGCGGGGGGCGCTGTAGACGCCAAGAACCTTCTTCATGGGGATCTCCATCCCGGGCGTGCCGGGCGATTTCTGTTGGAGATCACAATATTGGTGGAACGATAGGGGCGGTAGTAGTCAGATTATGGCCTGACCGTCCTATGGCGTGAACGATGGCATTCACCCGCCCGCCAGGCCACCGGCGCGTCGGAAATGCAGGCTGCGGTTCCGTCGCGCAGTGCGGCCGGCACCCACATCGGGCAGACGCCGACACTCCGCATCCGTCGCACGTGATGCGAGGTAGGGAGGGGCGACCGAGTGTCCTGTCAGGGCGTGACCATCAGAGCGCGTGCGATGGCGTCGAACGCGGGCAGGGTGATGGGATCGTTGGCGCTGTTGCTGGCGGTGGGATGCGAGGCGAACCGGGCGATCACCACGCGCGCGGTGGGGTCCACGTACAGCGCCTGGCCGTGCACGCCGCGTGCCATGTAAGCGCCGTGCGGGTTGTGGGTGATCCACCACATGCCGCGGTAGCTCCAGCCGGGCAGCTGGGCATACCCGGCGCGGGCGAAGGCCGCTTTGTCGCCACCGGCGCGGATGCGCGCAATGGCCGCCGCCGGAATCACCTGGCGCCCGTCGATGCGTCCGTCGTCAAGCAGCAGTTGCCCGACCCGGGCGAGGTCGAGCAGACCGGCGTTGAAACCGCCCCCGGCGTACGGCGTGCCGCTGGAGTCCACGGTGAAATAGGCGTCCTGGCTGGCACCCAACGGACGCCACACGCGGGACTCGAGCAGTTGGGCCACCGACTGGCCCGAACGACGGGCGATGATCCAGCCCAGCACGTCGGTATTGACCGTGCGATAGCCGAAGGTCTCGCCATGCGCGCCTTGCGGGCGTACGGTTCGCAGATAATCGTAGTAGCTGGTGGGGCCGCGGTAGCCCGGCGGGTGCGGCAGGGTGCTGCCGGCCGCCGCGTACTGCCACACGTCGGCGTCGGGATCGGCATAGTCCTCGCTGTAGCGCAGGCCAGTGGTCATCTCCAGGATCTGCTTGACCGTGGCATCGCCGAAGCCACTGCCGTGCAGTTCCGGCACGATGGCATCCACGCGGGCGTTCTCGTCCAGGGTGCCGTCGGCGACCAGGATCTCACCGAGCAGGCCGGTCATCGATTTGGTGACGGACATGGCGCCGTGCTGCCCCTCGGCATCCAGGCAGCCGCTGTAGCGCTCATAGACGACGACGCCGTCGTGCAGCACCACGATGCCGTCGGTGTAGGTGGCATCCAGCGCGTCTGCCCAGCGCATCGGCGCGGTGGCCCCCAGCGGGGTGAATGTCACGGCGTCCAGCGCGCTGTCGAGGCGGCGCGTCATCGGGCGTGCGGCGCCTTCGCCGCGGCTGACGCCCACGGTGGGCATCAACTGGCGGAAATGGCAGACCGTCCAGCGCAGCTTGGGGAAGGCGAAGTAGTCCTCGTCCGTGTAGCGGATGCGTTTGTCTTCCGGTGGTGGTGCACCCTGCATCCAGCCGAGCGCGACCGGATCGGACTGCGCGGCCGTCAGTGGCGGCGCAGCCACGGCGGTGACGGTGACGAGCAGGGACAGTACCAGGCCCACTACGGGTCGCAGCGGCGGGAAAGGCATCGGCATTCCTTGCGTACGATCGAACAGTGATCGGAGATCAGCATAGCGCACGGTGCGCACTGTTCGAGCAACGCTCCCTGGCAGGCAGGGAGCGCGCGGCCCGCAGGTGTTACGGGGTGCCCGACTGGCCTGACGGGGCAGGTGCCGGAACCGGTGCTGCCTCCGGCGTGGGCAGCGACAGCTCGGGATTGCCCTGCTGGGCCTGCAGCAGCTGGATGCGCTGGTTCAGCGCGTCCAGCTCGCTGTGCGTGCTGCGCAGATCGGTGCTCAGGCTGACCGCCTGCTGCTTGGCTTCCTGCAGCGATGCGCTGACCTGCAGCGACTGCTGGCGTTGCAGCTCGGCTTCCTGCTGCAGGCTCTGCAGGCGCTGGGCGTTGTAGGCCACCAGATTCTCGGTGTAGCGCTTGCCGGCCTGCAGACGCGTGGTGTCGATATACACCTGGGCCAGCTCTTCGGTCTGCTGCACGAACGTGCGGTAGACCTTCTCTGCGTTGTCCACCGAATCGGTCTTGATCACCCGCCAGAACTCTTTTTCGTGGAACAGCGCCACGTAATAGTTCAGCGTGCTGGTGTTGAACAGCAGGCTCGCGCCGTAGCTGCCGTTGTAGGTGGTGCGCAGCTCGGTCAGCTGGCGCGAGTCCACCAGTTGCCGCAGTTCGTCCACGCTGTTGCGCACCGTGGGTACCGGACGCTGCGCGGGTTCGACAGGCGCTTCGGCGCGCGGCGCCCGCGCGGCCAGCACCTGCGGTGCAGCCGTGATCAGCAGCAACAGCATCCCACCGGCGAGCGTACGCCTGGTGGCGGAATCAACCCCTTTTCTCTCTCGCATATTCAGGCCATCCACGAATGGATTCAACGGTGATGTGAAGTCCCCGCGGCAGTCTAGCATGCAGCGGGGCGGGGTCCGCACGCCCCCTGCGCGCGGGCGGGAGCGGCTCAGTAGACCAGCTGCGCAGGGCTGCAGTTGATCGACTGCAGGTGCACGTCGGTCCGTCCCAGTTCCAGCCCGAGCACCTGCGCCAGGGTCTGGGTGAGCAGGGTACCGACGCCGTTGAGGATCGGCTTGAGCAGGTCCAGCACCGGTTTCAGGCCCAGGCACAGCAGCCCGCTGCACGCCACCGTGTCGGTGGACGGGTCGACCACGCTGCCGCTGCCCTGGAAACTGTCGAGCACGCCTTCGTCGGCGGTCTGCAGGTAGGACGCGAGGTTGCCTTTGACACAGGCGTTGTAGGCCAGCAGACCGGTGAGCAGGCTGTTGCAGCGGTTGATCACCAGGCCCCCGAGCAGCGTGCCGAGCACGCCGCCGAGCAGGCCCTGTCCGTTGCCGGTGACCGCGGCCTCATAGCCTTCCCAGACTGTGCCGTCGCGGAAGCATGTGATCAGGCCGCAGGGATACGGCACGCCCTTGGGGATGTTCCAGGTGCCGATCGGCTCGATACCGCGTGCAGGCGCACCGTTCTTCAGCAGGTCGATGGTGGCGTGCACGTCGTACTTTTTTCCCGGATCCGGATTGGCGGCCTTGAGGTACTGCTCGGCCAGACGGTTGGCGGTTTCAGCCGTGCCGAGACCTTTCGGTGCGGGATTGAGCACGTTGCCCAGCACGCGCAGCAGTTCGTTGACCAGTGCGGCGACTGTATCGCCGAGCAGGGCGGCGTTGATGCGGGTCGAGGCGGTTTCGCCGGCGGCGAGGGTGACGCTTTCGGCATGGGTGAGTCCGTTGAGGCGGATCTTGTCGTTGACCAGGGTGGCGCCAAGCAGGGTCAGCATCTGTTCGTTCTCCAGCGTGGTTTCGCACACGTTGCGGGTGGAGAACCGGTTGGCCGGGTCAACCCTGCCCACGCAGGCGCGCAGCACGGAGGACTCGACGTTGATGGTGGCCGTGGGGGGCTGGGCACCGCACTGCAGTGCGGTCAACGTGCCCATTGCGTTGGTGACATCGGCGTAGATCGGCAGATGCAGGCGAACGCCGAGGGTGGACAGGATCGGGCCGAGTCCCACCAGATTATTGCTGTCCACATCGACGTTCAAACGCACCTGCGCGTTGTAGGCGCGCGTGCCCACGCCGCCGATGGCGATGGACGGCGGTTCGATGATGGCCGCCTTGGCGTTGACCAGGCCGAGCACGCTGAGGTTGTCCACGTCGACCCCGCGCCCGCCGTTGGCGATGCTGATGCCGGTGGTGAGCAGGTCCATCACATTGACGTCGGCACGCAGTGCACTGGAGGCCGGGCCTTCGGGGGCCACGATGCGTGCGAACAGGCCGCTGCCGGCATCGTTGGAGCCAAGCTGCAGGTTGGCCTGGTCGATGTTGATCTGCGTGGCCAGCGCATCTTTGAGTGCGCGCAGGTCGACGTTGGCCACGCCGCTCTGTGCCAGTACCGTCGCGGTGGCATCCAGCAGCTGGCCCAGCGAGATGCGGTTGGCGGCCAGCAGCCGGTTGAACTCGGCGATGCCGATGTCGGCGGCGACCTCGATGCCGAGCGCCTGCAGCAGGCCGCCGGGGGTGATGTGCGCCTGGGCCAGGCCGTCGTAGCCGAGCAGGGTGGTGCGGTCCAGGTCCACGCCCACCAGCCGCAGCACATTGCCGAGCGGGGTGTTGCCGTTGACCCGCAGCAGCTGCGAGCCGACGCTGAACACGGCGGTGGGCTGGGCGCGCATGGCAACGGCCTGGACCTGCAGCGTGGGCAGGGTGGTGTTCTGGCCGAAGAACGGCAGTACCGAACGCTGCGCCTGTACGCGCACTGCATTCAACGGCGCCTGCGGGCCGAGCGTGGTGGTGAAGTGATCGGCGGCGGGGTTGGCCGGATTCCAGTTGCCGCACTGCACCTGCACCGTGCCGGGGAAGCGATTGGCGGTGATCGCGTTGCCGCGCGCCGCGCTGTTGTCGGCCTGGTTGGCCGCGCACAGTTCCAGCCGCTGCGCCCCGGCGAGCGCGGCCAGGTCGGCCACCTTCTGTGCATCTCGCTTGGCCCAGTACAGGAAGCCGATCTCCACCAGGCCCAGCATCATCACCAGGCCCAGCATCACCAGCATCATCGTCACCGACATGCCGCCGCGCTGCTGCATGCGCAGCACACGGGGGGCCGGGCGGGGCGCCCCGGCAGGGCCAGGTACGTTCATGGCATCAGCCTCCGTCGTTGGACCCGGAAACATCCTTGCGCACGTTGGTCTTCATGTACTCGGGAATCTCGTGCTCGAAGCTTTTGAGGTAGCGCGCGTAGCTGGCGGCCGCCTGGTCGCCGAGGATCGGCAGCCGCGTGCCGGCGCTCGTGCCGGCGGCCTGGAGCTGCAGCAGCGCGCGCGTGGTGTCGCCGATCCGGGTCGGTGCCGGCGCTGCAGATGCCGGTGCGCGCGGCGATTGCCAACCCGCGTCGTTGTCCGGAGCCGGCACCCCAGGCGCAGGTGCGCGCGCGGGCGGCGTCGGCGTCGGCAGGGGCGGCTCGGCGAGCATCCTGCCGGTCAACGGGGGCTGCTGGGCACGGGCATCCACTGCCAGCAGCAGCGCTGCCGCCACCCCAAGGCCGGTCAACGCGCGCAGCGCGGGTGCGAATGCGATCCGGGTCATGACGTGCTCGTTCATGGTGTGGTCCCCGTGGCGGTATCGGTGGCGCTGAAGCGCTCCAGCATGGAAGGCGCCAGGCGGGCATCACCGCTGGCAGACGGGCGGTTGGCGTCGCCGGCCAGGCGGGTGCTGCGCTCGCGCGCTGGCGCGATCGCGGGCGCGACACGCGCCGGCGCAGCCGCGGCCGCAGTGCGTGATGCCGCGCGCTGGCGCAGCTGCTGGGCCAGGCGCTGGATTTCCTCGCGTGCGCCATCGGGCAGGCGGGCGTCGCGGATGATCCGCTCGGCGGTCCCGTGCTGGCCGCTCAGCAGTGCCCAGACCGCCAGGTTTGCATTGGCCTTGACGTTGCCGGGCGCCAGCTCGGCGGCCATCGCCAACGGCGCCTGCGCCTGGTCCCAGTGCCCGGCACGCAGCCGTGCAAATCCGAGGTCGCCGAGGTAATCGGTATTGAGCGGTTGCAGCTGCACCGCACGGGCCAGCGCGGTCTCGGCACGGGCGGCGGCGTCGCTGCGCGCGGCAATCAGGCCGATGCCGTGCCAGGCGGCTGCGGCCTGCGGGCCCGTGGTCAATCCGGTGTAGGCGGCGAGCGCGGCATCGCGCTGCCCGGTTTCGCGGAGGGCGTCAGCATGCAGCCGCCGCAGCGCCGGGTTGTCGCCGTAGCGTTGCCGGTAGGCATCCACATGCGCCAGCGAGGCGTAGAACGCGCCCTGCTTCTGCATTTTGGCGATCAGGTCCAGGTACAGCACGCGATCCTCCTGCGGCGGCACCTCCGGCGAGGCCTGGGCGATCGGGTCCTGGCGGTACGACGCCGGCCGCGTGGAGGCGCAGGCCGCGCACAGTGTGGCCAGCAGTACGACAGTGCCGAGGCGGGGCAACATGGGGCTTGGCATGGTCTTTACCCGATCCTGGTCAAGGCGGTGGCCAGGGCGATGATGGCCGGACCGGCCAGCACCAGCATCAAGGCCGGCAACAACGTCAGCATCATCACCACGGTCATCTTCACCGAGAGCTTGCCGACTTTTTCCTTCAGTGAACTGCGCCGCTGTTCGCGCAGACGCACGCTGAACTGCCGCAGCGGTTCCTGCACCGCGCCGCCGTGTTCATGCACCTGCATGATCAACTGGACCAGGCTGCGCAGGTCTTCGTCGTCGAACGACTCGCTCAACCGGCGCAGCGACTGCTGACGGGTGCGGCCGTGCATGTAGGCGATGTTGGCCTGGTGGATCTCGCGGCCCAGCACCGGGATCGCGTTGCGCAGTTTGTCGCCGAGGGTCTGCAGGCTCTGGTCCATGCTGAAGCCCACGCCCTGCAGCAGGCGCAGCAGGTCGATCAGCAGCGGCAGTTCGGCCGATACGCGCCTGCGCAGGCGCGTCGCCCAGGCGCGCAGCGCGAACTTGGGCAGCAGGATGCCGAAGGCCAGTGCGGCCAGCATCAGCATCACGCGGTTGAAACCGGTGCTGTCGCTGAAGGTGAGTGCCACGACCAGCGACACCACGGCCAGGACCAGCCGCAGGCCGAGGAAGATCGCAGTGCCGGTGCTGGTGTGCCAACCGGCCTGGTCCAGCAGCAGGCGATCCTCCGGCGCCAGCAGTGCCTTCTCGATGCGGCTGCCACTGAAGCGCTGGCCGAACGCGGTCAGCCATGCGAGGCCATGCTGGCGTGCACTCGGCGCTGCGGCCGGCGCGCCGGTGGCGGCGGCGCTGTCGCGCGGACGCAGGGCCGACTGCAGGGCCGCTTCGGTAAGCTGCTGGTGCCCGCCGAGGATGAACCAGCGGATGCCGAGCAGGGCCAGCCCCGCCGCCAGCAGCAACAGGGCCGCAATCCAGTAGCCGGTGCTGGTCATGGATGCCCCCGTGTCATATCGATTTGGCCAGCCGGTACAGCAGGAACCCACCCGCGGCCTCCAGTACCAGTGCACCGAGCAGCAGCTTGTGGCCGAGCGGCTCGTGGATGACGGGCTGGAAGAAGTCGGGGCTGGCGATGGCCATCAGCACCGCGCAGATCGGCGGCAGCAGGCCCAGCACCCACGCCGACATGCGGGTTTCGGAGGTGGTGGCCATCAGTTCCTGCTGTGCCTGGTCCAGATCGCGCATGAAATCGGCCATGCGCTGCAGGATCTGGTCGGCGCGCCCGCCAATGCGCACGCTGACGCCCAGCACCACGGCCAGCACGTTTAGCGGCTCGAGCCGGTAGGGCTGTGAGGCCTGGGCAAGCGCGCGGTCCAGGTCGAGCCCGCTGCGGGTATGCGACAAGGTGGTATCGAGCAGACCGCGCAGCGGCATGGGTACCTGCGCCGTGGCCGTCTGGAAGGCCATCTGCAGGCTGTTGCCCAGCCCGGCCAGGCGGACCAGATTGTCCAGGAAGTCCGGCAACTGGCGCAGCAGGCGGCGCTGCAGGTTGGCGATGCGCCGGCTCAGCCAGAACCACACCACCAGGGTGCACAGCACCAGCATGATCGGCACCATCCACCACGTGCCCAGACGCGCAGTGGCGATCCATGTCGCCAGCAGGCTCATTCCCACCACCAGCAGCGGTACCCGCCAACCGGTGGGCAGGGCGGCCCGCCGTAACAGCGCATCCCACGGACGCTCGCCGCGGGCCCGTGCACCGCCGGTGGGCGCGGTGCCCGGTTCCGGCAGGGCGCCGCCTGGCCCGCCACGTGCCAGCCGCTGTTCGGCATGCTGCAGCGACACCTGGCGCTGCTCGCGAGCGCTGGCGCCGCTCCACAGCGCCAGGGCTGCAGCGACCAGCACCAATGCCACACTGACCAGGAGCAGGGTGAAGACCATCGTCAGTAGCCTCCATCCAGGGCCTCGCGCAACTGCCGGCGGAACGGTTCGAGCTTGTGCGAGTGCGGCTGGAACCCGAGTCCGATCCAGCGATCGTGCTCCTTGCCGTCGGCATCGAACTGCACTTCGTGACGGAACATTTCCTGGGTGGTGATCAGGTTGTCGCTGACGCCGGTGATTTCCGTGATCGACACCAGAACGCGGCGACCGCTGCCGAGGCGGGAGATCTGCACGATGAAGTCGATGGCGCTGGCGATCTGCCGTCGCAGGCTGTCCTCGCTGCCCTGGAAGCCGGCAAAGCCGGCCAGCATCTCGATGCGGTACAGGCAATCTCGCGGCGAGTTGGCGTGGATGGTGGCCATCGAGCCGTCATGGCCTGTATTCATCGCCTGCAGCATTTCCAGCACTTCGGCGCCGCGCACTTCGCCGACCACGATCCGGTCCGGCCGCATGCGCAGGCTGTTGCGGACCAGATCGCGGATGCTCACGGCGCCGTTGCCATCGGCACCACCGATGCGGCTCTCCAGACGGACCACATGGGGATGGTTGAGCGACAGTTCGGCCGTGTCCTCCACGGTGATCACCCGCTCGGTGGGCGGTATGTAATTGGCCAGCGCATTGAGCAGCGAGGTCTTGCCCGAGCTGGTGCCGCCGGAGACGAGGATGTTGCATCGACCCAGTACCATCGCATGCAGCAGCGCCTGCATGGGGCGGTCGAAGGTGCCCATGCGCAGCAGTTCGTCCGGGGTGAACGGATCCTTGCGGAACTTGCGGATCGATACCATCGGACCGTCGACGGCGAGCGGGGAGATGATCGCGTTGAGGCGGCCGCCGTTGGGCAGGCGCGCATCCACCATCGGGTTGGATTCGTCCAGACGCCGGCCGAGCGGGGCGAGGATGCGGCGCAGAATGCGCAGCAGGTGGCTGTCATCGCTGAAGCGCTGCGGTGCGCGCTTGAGCATGCCGCCCTGGGATACATGGATGTCCTTGTAACCGTTGATCAGGATGTCCTCGATCTCCGGGTTGTGCAGCAGGTCGTCGAGCGGGCCGAAACCGGTCAGCTCCTTGACCAGCGCGGCGGCAACGATGTCCTTCTCGATCTCGTTGATCGGGATGCGCCACTCCTGCACGAACGCGGCGGTCTGGGTGTGCACGTAGCGTGCGACCGTGTCCGGCGCCCAGGCGTCGATGTCGATGCGTTCGTCCTCGATCGCATTGAGCAGGTGTTCGTGCGCCGCGATCAGGACCTTCTGGTACTCCTCGGACTGCTCGAACGGCAGCACCGCCGCGCCCGGATCGGCGGGCGGATCGTGGCGCGCGGCGGGTACCGCGAACGGGGTCACTTTGTCTTCCATTGGCTACCACTCAGACGAAGGGCGAGGTGTTCCCGCCAACTGCGTGCCGCAGGGGCAGCGGCGGGATCCAGTCGGGATAGCAGCGGGGCCAGGGCGCGTAGATACGGATCGCGTGGAGCCTCCTGCAGCAGCAGCCGGCCGTGGCTGGCCGCCGAGCGCAGGCGGGCGCGGTCGGGCAGGGTGGCCAGCAGTGGCAGGCCGAAGCGGGTGGCGATCTGTGCCGGGCTGATGCCACTGGCATCGTCGAAGCGGTTGATCACCAGTTGCAGACGCTTGTCGCGTGCACCGACGCGCTCGAGCTGGGTCAGGGCCTGATCGAGGGAGACCAGGGTGCCGATCGCCTGATCGGCAACCAGCCAGATGTCGTCGGCGCTGTTGAGCAGCGACACCGGAATCTGGCGCACGCAGGCGCCGCCGAGGTCGCACAGCAGGGTGTCGAAGATGCCACGCAGCCGCTGCATCAGTACGGCCGGATCGGCCATCGGCGTGCCGTCGGTGCCGGCCGCCTGACCGAGCAGCGCCAGGCCGGCCGGGTGACGCGTCATGGCCGTGCGGGCAAGCGTGGCATCGATGCGGCTGGCATGGCGCAGGGCATCGTCGTAATGGAAGCTGCTGTCCAGGTTGAGGTACAGCGCCAGGTCGCCGGCCGGTTGCGCGAGGTCGAGCAGCAGCAGATGGTTCGCCACGGGCGGCGGATCCTCCTCCTGTGCCAGCAACGGACTGTGAGCCTGCTGGGCGAGCACGCCCAGATGCGCGGCCAACGTGCTGCAACCGACGCCGGCGCGGACGCCCAACAGCAGGACCATGCGCGCCTTGTGCGCGACTGCCGCAGGGGCGCGAACCGATGCATCCGTGGCGCTGGCGCGGCGCAGCACCGCCTCGATCTCGTGCGGCGGGGCATCCAGGTCGATCAGATCGCGCAGCCCGGCGCGCAGGGCTGCCACCACCCCGGCGAGCTGGTCGCTTGCCGTGGAGCCCACCGCCACCAGGGGCAGCTCCGGTGCCTGTGCCTGCACCTGGCGCACCAGTGCGGCGGAGAAGGCGGCCTGCTCGTGGCGGAAGTCCAGCAGCAGCACACAACCGGTATCACGCAGGGGTTCAAGCGCGGCGGCAGGCGCGCCACTGTCCTGCCACTGCACGTCGGCGGCGGCGGGCAGCAGCGGCGTCAGCCGCGACACCAGGTCACGATCCGGCGCGTACAGCACCAGCTTCATGGCCGACTCCCGGGGGTGAACCAGATGCATGGTGGCGGTGGACATGGCGGGGGGCGTCCTGGCATGGCTCAGCGTGAGAAGCCGGGGAGCTGGTCCGACGACGCCGGCCCCAGAAGCCACGCGCCCCAGACCGGCTGGTTCGGCGCCGCTTCACGCTGGCCGGGCAGGGGCAGCTCGGTGCCCTTGGCCAGTGGCTGGACCAGCCGCGGCGTGACGATGATGACCAGTTCCTTCTCCTCACGTTTGTAATTGAGGTTGCGGAAGAACGACCCGATGATCGGAAGATCGCCGAGCAGAGGCACTTTGTCCACGTTTGAGCTGACCGCATTGCTCACCAGACCGCCGATGACGAACGACTCCCCGTCGCCGAGTTCCACCGTGGTGTCGGCGCGACGGGTGGTGATGGAGGGAATCAGCACGCCGTTATAGGCGATGCCGGTGCTGTAGTTGAGGTCGCTGGCTTCCGGCGCGACCTTCAGCGCGATGCGATCGGCGCTCAGCACGGTTGGCGTGACGGTCAGGCCGATGCCGAACGGTTTGAAGGTGACCGTGGTGGTGCCCAGCCCCTGCGGTTCGAGAATCGGCAGTTCGCCGCCGGCCAGGAAGCTGGCGCTCTGCCCGGACAATGCCACCAGCGTGGGTTCGGCCAGCACGCGCGCCATGCCGTTGCTCTGCAGCAGGTCCAGGTTGGCCAACCAGCCGTGGGTGAGTGAACTGGCGACCAGGTTGAATGCCGACGACAGCGGATTGAGCGTCACCGTGGTCTCGCCGCCGTTGCCGGAGCCGCCGTCGTCAGTGGTGGGCGGAATGCCGCCGGGGCGGGTGAGCCCGTAGGTGAAACCACCATTGCTGTTGTAGAAGCTCACACCGACCTGGCGCAGTGTGGTGCGGTTGAACTCCACGACCTTGACCTCGACCTGCACCACACCGCCGCTGGCGATGGTGGCGACATCGGCGAGCTGTCCTTCCTTGCCGATGGCCATTGCGGCGGCCTTGCGGCTCTGTGCGTGGTCCAGCATCGACGGGCTCACCCCCTGCAGCAGGCCCTGGTCGTCCTGTACGGTCAACCGGGTGCCGGCGCCGTCACCCAGCGCGCCCTGCACGGCGCTGCGCACGTCGATCTGCATGCGCTGCGGCTCGCTGTTGTCGCGTCGCCACAGCAGCAGCGTGGTCGTTCCCGGGGCCTTGCCGACCAGCAGCGCCTGACGCGGGCCGCGCAGCATCACGATATCGGCCACGCCGGGATCGGCGATGGCCACGCGTTCCAGGTCGGTCGGCAGTGTCCACGGCCGCTGCTCGCGGGTCTGCAGCACCAGGTCGGCGTTGGCGTGAGCGGAGGGTGCCAGCATCAGCGCCAGCAGCAGCCACCCGCCCGGGATTCGGGCGTGGAACAGACGGCACGCAGGGGTGGGGCGTTGGGTCATGGGCTGTCTCGGCAGGTGGCTCATGGCAAGCCGCTGGGGGAGGCGGCGTCGCCGCGGATGATCTCCACGCCACGGTCCAGGCGCGGTGCGCTGCGGCGGGGCGCGCTGCCCGTCGATGCCACCGGCACCGGGCGGGCGCTGCTACGGCCGGCCAGCGCGGCGCTGTCGATACCGGCGTAGGCGTCGTTCTCGGGCGACTGCAGTGCGAGCCGCTGCTCGGGGGTCAGCTCGCGGCGTGGGGCGAGCACCCCTGCAGGTTGCGCGAACAGCGCCAGGTCCGGCTGGCCGACGTCCGCCGGATTGCGCAGGGCCAGGAACAGTTTGCCCTGCTGCGCGCCCAGCAGCAGGCGGCTGGCATCCGCCACCGGCACCGCCAGCACCGCGCTGCGCGCCGCCGCGGTGCTTGAGGCGTCGTTGGCACGGCTGCTGGACGGGCGCTGGGTGATGTCCTGCGCGCGGCTGTCGGCAGGCGAGGGTGTGTCGGTGGTAGCAGACGCGGGGGCGGGCGTGCCGAGATCGTCCGCACCATAGCTGAGCACGCGCAGGCGCGAGAGCAGCAGGCGTGCCTGTGCATCGCCGTCGTCGCGGACACCGGGCGTCGAGCGGAGATTGAGGAAGACATCGACAAAGTCGCCTGGCTGGATGCGGTTGCCCGCAGCCACCAGTTCGTCCACTGGTACTGCCAGCGCGCGCTCGCCCGGATTGAGCCGCAGCGCGTAGCCCTGTGCGATGACCAGGCCATCGAGAGCGGTGCCGGCGGCGATGTCGCGGGTCGGCACGGCGCCAACGACGTCGGCCACGGTAGTGAACCCGCCGGCTACCGGCTGCGCGCGGCCGGCCACGCGCAGGTCCTTGGCCGCGATCGGCAGGCCGGCGGGCAGGGCGTTGACGGCCTCCACCACCGGCCAGGTCTGCGCCTCGGCGGCACGTGTCTGCACGGGTGCGGCCGGCGCCTCGCCCGCACGCCGGCTGACGCTGAAGGCGACCACCGCCAGGATTGCCGCCAACGCGATCAGCAACACGGCGGCAATGCGGGTCAACTTGAGCATGCGGCGTCTCCTGGAAGTGACATCAGTTGCTGCCCTGGTCCAGCTGGGCCACGGCGGTACTGGTGATGGGCCGGGATACGACCCAGCCATAGACAGTGCCGGTACCCGGCAGGAACGGATTGGCGCGGTAGTCGTAACTGACCCGTACCTGGATGCATTGCGCGCTGGGCAGGTCGGCGCATGGCGCCGGGGCGGACACGATGATCGGCGGCGCGGCGCTGGTGGCGCAGTCCGGGTTCTGACCGGCGTAGGCCAGCAGCCACTGCATGGAGCGGCGAGCGGCCACACAGGCAGCCAGTCGGCGCTGGTCCGGCGCGGCGTAGCGCAGCGACGCGCGCGCGCCCTCGGCCGATGCCATCGACAGGGTCTGCTGCACGGCCATCAGCATCACTCCGGAGTAGGTGATCAGCAGCAGCGGCAACAGCCCGAACATCAGCATCAGCGCGAACTCGAGCGTGGCGATCCCGCCTTGGCGGCGCCGGCTGCCGGGCGGAATGCGCGCGGTCGTCACGGCGACACCGCATAGGTGTTCCGGACAACCCAGAGCAGGGCGCCCAGCGACAGATAGGCTGCAAACGGGATTCCCACGCGGCCCTGCCGGGCGCGGCGGATCTGGTCGGCGGCGGGGTGATGCTCTAGGTGCTGCAGGGTGGTGTCGCGCAGAAACTGCAGGCGCAGCGGGATCATCGGGCGCACACGGCGAACGGCATAGATGCACAGCGCGTGTCCGCCCGCGCACAGGCTGGCGATGATCCAGACCGGCAGCAGCGCGGTCCAGCCGAGCAGGAGGCCGAGCACCGCGAAGTACTTGACGTCGCCGGCGCCCATCCAGCCGATGGCGTAGAACGGCAACAGCGCGACCAGACCTGCCACAGCGCCCAGTACATGGGCAGCGGGCGCGCCGGTCCGCGTGACCGCCCACTGCACGCACAGCCAGGCCACCGCGGCGGCCGCAGCGAGCAGCAGGGCGCGGTTGGAGACGCGCCGGGCGTACAGGTCGCTGATGGCGACCTGTACGCCGAGCAGCAGCGCCAGTAGGGGAAGAAACGACATGGGCACAATCCCCCTGTGCGGTATCAACATGGACCGCGGGCCAGACGCCACCGTTGCCGCCGGGAAAACGGCAGTCAGGGCAGACCGACGCGCGCTGTTACCGGTCAGGCCGCAGCGGAATCGACCAGTGCGGTCAGGCGGGTGAACAGATTGGTGAAGAAGGCGGTGATCTGGGCGCGGCCGGTAACAACGAGTACGCCGGCGATGACCGCGGCGAGCAGGCCGTATTCCAGTGCGGTGACGCCGTCTTCCTCGACCAGGAACTTGCGGATGGATGCGTTCATGACGGTTATCTCCATTTACCTATCAGGGCCCGGATGGGCAGCAGCTGCCTTGCGATGTAGAAGGTCGTTCCGACTCCGCGGAGGGCCTTCCGCTGGCCTGCGCACGTCCTGGCGCAGGGGAGCGACCCATGCGGGTCGCCGATGCCGGCCGGACTATCCCGGCTGCAACCGTGCCTGGCGGAACGCAAGCGCCTGCAAGGCGCAGCCCGGATGCCGCAGCCGCTGCTGGCTGCCGGCGGAAGCAACGACTACGGTTGCCTGCCTGTCCATGACGTTCCCCCGTGATGCGATGGCGCCGCGTGTGGCGTCATCGAAATTCAACGAAATGCTCGGCGAATGCGAAGGGCTGTGATGCACAAAATCGGCATGGATATTCCGAACTTTAGCCCCGTGTTGCCGGTGACTGAACCGTTCTGCGTTGGCTCCCATTTAATATCCGGAAGGTGAATGAATTGTCGAGATAATGTGATGGCCGGGTGAAACCGACGTAATCTGCGGAATTTCCGGCCATCGATTTTGTCTTCGTGTGTGGGGATTGATGCATACTCATCGAAAATGCGCAGCAGCATTTTGCAGTATGCGAGGAGCGCGGGCAGTTCTTGGAGACGGGAAACCGGTGATGCGCGATGCACACCGGGCCAACGGGGGGCATCACTGTCATGGTCGATGGTGTAGTGGACGACATGGGCGACAACCTCAGGGCGTTCGACCTGGCCACGCTGGGCGGTGTGCTGCGGGTGTGCGACGTCGAGATGGTGCTGCTCGATGGCAATGGTCCCCGCGCCAGCGTCGATGCGGTGGTGCATGACGAGGCACTGTTCTGCACGCTGGCCTGCGGCTTTCACTTTCGTGGGCGTTTCATGTTGCCGCCCGACTGGTGTCTGCTTGGGTATGTCCACGACACCGATGAAGGGGTGAGCTGGTGCCACGGTGTTCCGTTGGCGTCCGGGATGGCGCTGACCGTGTTGCCGGAGGGCATCAGCGAGTTCACGTTCAGTGCCGGCACGCGCCTGACGTTGCTGCTGGCGCCGATGCAGCGGGTGCAGCGAAAACTGACCCAGCTGAGCCTTCTCAGCACGCCACCGGCAGGCCAGGCATTGTCGCTGTTCCATCCAGCCGGCGGGGTCGGTGTGCACCGGCTGGTGCAGCAGTACCGGCACCTGGAGGAATCGCTGGGTGGGCAGGGCGTGGCACTGGCCGATGACGCAGTGGAAACGCTGCTGCACGCGCATGTGCAGGCGTTGCTGGCCGCCGGCCCGGGCGATCGGCCCACCTGCAGCCGGGCGCGGCGCACGCATTATCTGATCGCGCAGCGCGCCGAGCATTTCATGCGTCTCAATCTGCGCCGCTATATCTACATGAATGAAATCTGCGACGCGGCCGGCGTCAGCGAACGCGCACTGCGCTATGCATTTGAAGACCTGTTTGGTACCTCGCCGAACCGGTATGTGTCGATGCTGCGTCTTTGCGCGGCGTGCCGTGGCCTGTCGATGGCCGATTCCAGTCGCAAGTCGGTCAAGGCGATCGCGCTGAGCTGCGGACTGTGGGATCTGTCCCGTTTTGCCGACAATTATCGTCGTGTCTTCGGTGAGCTGCCCCGCGACACCCTGATGCGGGCCCCGGCGCAGATCGGCAGCCCGGCCTGAGTCATCGGCGGGCCGCCGGCCGCCGTCCCCCGCTCACCCACGCAAGCCGCCGCCCTGCAAGGGATTCCGGTGGCTTTCTGCCGTATTTGCGCATTCGCCTGCCGGTTTTCCCCGTTGCTTTGCCGGAACCCGCTGTTGGCGTGCCGGAATGAAGTGCGCGGCGCTCGACGCGGCGACTGTAATGGGTCCCACGTGCCCAGAGGCATGGACGCCGCAGTCCGCATCGATCGTCAAACGGGGGAATACCGTCATGAATCGCATCTTTCGTCTGGTCTGGAACCATCAACTGAAGGCCTTGGTGGTCGTCTCGGAAATCGCCACCTCGCGTGGCAGTCTGGCGGCGGGCCCGGTCCGCGTGCACCTTCGCGTGCCGCTGTCGGCCCTGTCGATCGGCCTGGCGCTTGCGCTGTGCAGCGGCGGCGCATGGGCCGGCGAAAGCCAGACACTCAACGATCTCCAGGCACTGGCCGCCAAGTACGCGCCACTGCCGGTCAAGATCGACGCCGAGGCCGCGCTGGCAGCCGTCACGCATACCCGCGACACCTCGCCTGCGCTCGGCGCCCAGGCCAATGTGAATCTCGCCCTCGGCACCCGCAACGTCGCCGCACCGGCTGCTGCCAAGGTGGAGCTGTCCCTGCCCAGGCGCATCGCGCTGCCTGGCAGCGGCGACACGCTGGCCGGGTTGGGCGTGGATGTACGCGTTGACACGCCGGTGGCGAAGGCCACGCTTGGCGTCGCGCCGACGGTCCCGGTGCCGCATCAGGGGCTGGGGGTGCAGGTTGATGCCGCCGCGGGCGTGCAGGCGGCAGGCGTAACGGCGGCTCCCCAGGCGCAGGTCGATGTACAGGCCACGGCCGCCGCAGGCCTGGCACCGCGCGCTGGCGCGGCGGCTGTGACGGCGGCGGTCAACAGCGCTGCCACTGTGAAGGCGTCAACGCCGGTGGCCACTGTCGATGCCGACGTCACGGTGGAGGTGGATGCCCTGGCGCAGGCGGACGCCCCCCCTGCGCATGACACGGTGGCCGCCTCGCTGGCCGCCACCGCCGCGGGCGGCGTCAAGGTGGCTGCACTGGGCCACGGGGTGGATGCGGCCGACCGCAATCCCAAGCTCGTGGACGTCTCGGCCGCCGCGCGACAGACCAGCTCGATGACGCTTGCCCCGACCGGCCTGCTCGGCGGGGTGGGCGATCTGCTCAACGGTGTGGGCACCACCGTCGGCGGCGTCCTCGATGGTGTCGGTGGCACCGTGGGTGACCTGCTGGGCGGCGTGGGCAACACGGTCGGCGGGATTCTCCAGCCGGTGGTGGGCACTGTGCTGCCGGCCCCGACCGCGCTCCCGCCGGGCAGCCCGAAGGGACCGGCGCCCGCCGATCCCAATGCCGGCCTGGTCATCGGTACCGGCGGGCTGGTGGGTTCGCTGTCGCAGCTGGTGGGGCCGACCGCGCAGGGCCTGCTCGGTGGCGATGGCTACGTGCGCAACGGCAACCTGGCGGTCAGCAGCGCCAACGTCATGCAGACGTACTCGGTGACCAACGTGCTGGGCATTCCGACGGTCAATCTGACCCCGGTCGGCACGCTGCTCGACGGACTGGGCAACGCCTCCACCGGCGGTGCCTCGCACCTGACGCTGATCGGCGGTGTCACCTCCGACAGCTACATTTTCAATATCAACAACGGCAAGCCCAACGGTCTGCTCGGACTCCTGCTGCCGGACGGCTCGCCGGCGTGGTCCAACACCTGCGTCAACCTGCTGGTGGCGACCGTGGACTGCTGGGCGGTCAACGCGGCGCAGGACTACCAGGTGCTGGTGGGTGATGGCGCCTACGCCAACGGCTCCAAGGAAGTGGTGATCGGCGCCAACGCGCGACATGAGCTGCCGCGCCAGGACGCCAATATTGCTTTCCCGGGGAACGGGGTGAACGACCCGACCGATCCGACCGGCGTACCCACGGCGGACTACGCCGCCCGCATGGGCCATTCGGTGGTGGTGGGCGACAGTGCCCGCGGCACGGCCAACGGCCAGACCATCCTGGGCGCGGAAGCCACCTCCAGCCAGGCCAACAGTGTGGCGCTGGGCTATCGCTCGGCCGCCAACCGTGGCGCGCAGGCCAGTTACAGCGCCTACGGGCTGACCACTGCGCAGGTCTCGGCCGGTGAAGTGTCGGTGGGCTTTGCCGGTGGCGAACGGCAGATCACCAACGTGGCCGCCGGCAGCGCGGCCAACGATGCGGTCAACGTGGCCCAGCTGCAGGGCGCGATCTCGCAGATCGATGCGGTCAGTGCGTTTGCGGTCACCTACGACGACGACGGCGCCGGCAATGCCAACTATCGCCGGATCACGCTGGGCGAGGGTACCGGCACCACCACGCTCGGCAACCTGGCCAATGGTGCGGTGGCGGCGGGCAGCACCGAAGCGGTCACGGGCGACCAGCTGTTCGGCACCAACACGGCGATCGTGGACTACTTCGGCGGCCTCACCGCCTATGATCCGGCGACCGGTGCATGGACGGCGCCGAGTTTCCAGATCAGCACCATTTCCAGCACCGGGGCGGTCGCGCAGGGCGTGTATGACAACGCCACCGACGCATTCTCGGCGGTGGACGGTTCGCTGGTGAATCTCAATACGCAGATCACCGATATCCGCAACGGCGCAGGCAGCCGCTACCTGAAGGTCAATTCCACCGGCATCGACGCCAGCGCCGCCGGTCTGGACAGCATCGCGGTGGGCACGGGCGCCACGGCAACGGCGGCCAACGCGATCGCAGTGGGCGCAGGGGCGGTGGCCGACCGCAGCGGTACGGTCTCGGTGGGTGCGGTGGGCAGCGAGCGTCAGGTGGTGAATGTCGCGGCCGGCACGCAGGCCACCGATGCGGTGAACCTGGGGCAGCTGCAGGCGTCCGAGCAGGGGGCCCTGCGCTATGACGAGAATCCGGACGGCAGCCTCAACTTCGCCAGCGCCACGCTCGGCAACGGGACCGGGCCGACCACGCTGCGCAACATCGGCGCCGGTGTGGTGGGTGCCCTCAGCACCGAAGCGATCAATGGCGCCCAGCTGTTCGCGGCCAACCAGGCCGTGGCCACCCACCTGGGCGGCGGTGCCGCGGTGGATGCCAGCGGGGTGCTCACCGCGCCGAGCTATACGATCAACCAGGTCGCCACCAACGGGCAGGTCACCCCGGGCACGTACGACAACGTCGGCAGTGCATTCGATGCGGTCAGCCAGTCGCTGGCCAACGTGGCCGACCAGACCGACACCATCGACAAGCTGGCGGTCAAGTACGACGTGGATGCCTCGGGCAATGCCACCAACCAGATCACCCTGACCGGTGACGGCACCGGTGCGGCGGTGGGCCTGGACAACCTCGCCGACGGCAGCGTGCTGGCCGGCAGCCGCGCGGCGGTGACCGGCAACCAGCTGTTCCAGACCAACAACGCGCTGGTCGGCTACTTCGGCGGCACCACGAGCTTTGACGGCAACACGGGCATCTGGACTGCGCCGACCTTCCGCATCTCCACGATTTCCACCGACGGCAGCGTGGTCGGCAACGATTACAGCAACGTCACAACGGCCTTCGCAGCGGTGGATGCGTCGCTGACCACGCTCAACACGCGCATCGACCAGATCCAGCCGGGTGCCGGCAGCCCGTATGTGCAGGTCAACTCGCTCAAGCGGGGCGCCGCCGCCAGCGGCGCCAACAGCGTGGCGATCGGACCGCTGGCCAGCGCCGGCGGTGCGGGCAGCGTGGCCGTGGGCGATGGCGCCAGCGCTTCGGCAGACAACAGCATCGCTCTGGGCAGCGGCTCGGTGGCAAGCGTGGGGGCGCAGAGCGGCTATACCGGCGCCTACGGTGCCGCCGGCGCCAGCAGCTCGGTGGGTGAAGTGGCGGTGGGCAGCAGCGGCGCGGAGCGCAAGGTCACCCACGTGGCCGATGGCTCCGAGCGCTATGACGCGGTCAATGTCGGCCAGCTGCAGAACGGCGTGAACTACGCCATCGACCAGTCCAAGGCCTACACCGACACGCAGATCACCAACATCAACAATGGCACGTCGGGCATGTTCCAGGTCAACAACACCCAAGGGCTGGCACAGCCGTCGGCCACCGGCGCCAATGCCGCCGCCGGCGGTGCCGGGGCCACGGCAGCAGGCAGCAGCGCTACCGCACTGGGCAACGGGGCCAGCGCGCAGGCGGACAACTCGGTGGCGCTGGGCGCAGGCTCGGTGGCCAACCGGGCCAATACCGTGTCGGTGGGCAGCGTGGGTGCGGAACGGCAGATTGCCAACGTCGCCGATGGCAGCCAGGCCACCGACGCGGTCAACGTGCGCCAGCTGCAGGCCTCGCAGCAGGGCACGCTGCGCTACGACACCAACGTCAACGGCACCACCAACCTCAACAGCGTGACCCTGGGCAGCACCGCTACCGGCCCGACCACCGTGCGCAACGTCGCCGCCGGCACTGCCGGTACCGATGCGGTCAATGTGGACCAGCTGCGCTCGGGGCTGAGCCAGACGCTCGACTGGTCCAAGGCGTATACCGATCAGCGCATGGATTCGTTCGACCGCAACCTGCAGAAGACCGACAACCGTGCCTCGGCCGGTGTCGCCTCGGCGATGGCGGTGGCGGCGCTGCCGCAGCCCTACGAGGCCGGTCGCAGCATGGCTTCGCTGGCCGCCGGCAGCTTCAACGGCGAATCCGGGGTGGCGGTGGGCATCTCGGGCGTCTCCGAAGGCGGCCGCTGGATCTACAAGTTCAGCGGGTCGACCAACAGTCGCGGCGACGGCGGTGTCGCCGTGGGCGCCGGCATCCAGTGGTGATCGCCGTGGGCGCCGGCACCCGCCGGCGCTCCAGCGGCTGGCTACCTGCACCTATCCAGGGGGATCGCATGTCCACATCATCCACATCCATGTCACCGCTGCTGCGCTCGCTGTCGCTGGGGCTGGCGGTCCTGCTGTTCAGTGCCTGCGCCAGCCACGGGCGCAAGGCCGACGGTCCGGGCATGCAGGAGGCCGGTAGCGCAGCGCCCGATGCCCCCGCGTTCCCGGACCCGCGAAAGGCCACGTTGAAGGAAGGGCTGTTCGTGGACATCGACAGCCTGCGCCTGTTCGCGCGCGGCATGAGCAAGCGTCAGCTCTACAGCCTGCTCGGCACGCCGCATTTCGGCGAGGGCATGTGGGGGGTGCGCGAATGGAATTACCTGTTCAATTTCCGCAGCACGCCCGGCGGTGACTACTTCACCTGCCAGTTCATGGTCACCTTCGACAACAAGGGCATCGCCCAGGACAGCCACTGGAAACCGGCTGCCTGCGCGACGGTCCTGCAGCCGCCGGCCCCGCCGCCGCCGCCGGCCCCGGTCGTGATGCCCGCCGAGCCACTGCGGTTGTCGGCCGATGCGCTGTTCGCTTTCGACAGCGCGGTGCTCACCGCCGAAGGGCGCCGCAGCATCGAGGGCCTGCTGGCGCAGGTGCGCAGCGCCAGCCAGGTGCAGACCATCCAGGTGCTGGGATACACCGACCGCATCGGCACCGATGCCTACAACCTTGATCTCTCGCAGCGCCGGGCGCAGGCCGTCCGCGATGCACTGGTGCAGGGGGGCGTGCCGGCGGCGGCGATCATCGCCGAAGGCCGTGGCAAGGCCAACCCGCTGGTGCAATGCGATTCGGCAGGACGCAAGGCCCTGATCGCCTGCCTGGCGCCGAACCGCCGTGTGGAACTGTCGGGGATGGCCACACCGCGCTGATCGCGCTGGCCCAGCGCAGAGACACGTTCCGGTCCCCTTCCTTCCGCGTACCGGCCTGCCTGTGCACGCCGTGCGCACCCCCTTGTCCCGGCCCGCCGCTTTCACAGCGAGATGTCTCCCCCGTCATCGATCTGGGAGCGGCGTGCCGGGCCATTCTTCTCCGCCAAGCCGCGGCGTCAGACGCCGCGTTCGCTGGTGATGGTGGCGCCTTCGCGCATCACTTTCGTGACCGGCGTCTTTTCGACCACCTCCAGCAGCCGCGCCCATTGCGCATCGGTGAGCGGCGCGCTGGCGTGCAGTACCCGGTGCACCACCAGCCGGTCGGCGGCGTCGCGACGCGAGCTCAGTTCGGCACGGAACTCGCCCAGCTCCCAGCCCTTCTTCTCGGCATACATGCGCAGGGTGATCGCGGTGCAGGCCGACAGCGCGGCCAGATACAGGTCGAACGGGGCAAAGCCGGCGCCCTGGCCGCCCAGACTGGCGGGTTCGTCGGCAACCAGTGCATGCGCTCCGCTGTGGATCTGGTGACGGTAGTTGGGGCCGTCTGAAACGATCTGGACCTGGGCCATGATGCGCGACACCTTCCGGTTGGGATGAGGTGCCGAGCATGGCACGTGCCGTTGCGGGGCAGGCCGGCGTATCTGGAATGCACCGGTGCAGGACTGCTCATTGGAGACCGGCAATGCCCACCTTCAGCGCGGCAGCGGCGGCATCGCACAAAACCCGGGGGCACACTGCAGCGGCGGACGGGAGCGTTGCGAACAAGCGGGCGGCCGGGAACGCTGCAGCGAACGGACCCACCGCGTCCCGCACACGCTACCCCTGCGGGATGAAGCCATCCGGGCTCCAGTCCTCGCTGCCCACACCGTGATGGATCACGAACAGGCCTTCCGGGTCGTAGCGGCGCTTGGCGGCCAGCAACCGTGGGTAGTGCGGCCCCCAGAACGCCTGCTGCCACTGCGGCTGGAAGTAGTCGCACTCGGAGACATAGGTGGCCGGGTCGGGCGCCACGTCGCGCAGGGCGGCGTAGGCACGGCCCACCCGCACGGCGCCCGAGCGCGCGCGGTCTTCGTCCACCTGGCCGCCGCAACCGGGATACACCGGCCCGCCCGCATTGCCGATCAGCGCCAGGGCGAAGGCATCCAGAACGCCCGGATGGGTGGCGGTATCGCGCGCGGCGGCCAGCGCCCCGGCGGGCGCGCCGAACAGCCCCTTGTTGCAGTGCAGTTCCACGTCCATGTGCGCGGCAGCGGCACAGATCGCGGTGGCCGCTGCCGTACGCCGGGCGTCTGACAGCAGGTCCGAGGGCAGCCAGACCGAGGCGTAGCCGTGCAGGAACCAGCCTACCTGGCCCTGGTCGCCCTTCCACAGCATGTGCTGTGCCGGCGAGTCGGCGCGGGTGTCCTCTGCGATGAACTGCGGGGCGTGCGCGCGGAAGAACGCCGCGTCCCACATGTGGCGGGCCGGCAGTGACAGCGCCTGCAGGGGCTCGACGATGCGATAGGCCGGACGCGCCTGGAGCCACGCCAGGAACGGCGCCCAGACCGCCTCCGCATCGTCCTTGGCCAGCCCCTGGACCACCATCGAGACGCGCAGCGTGCGTTCGCCGCGGAACGCGATCTGCTCGCCCCAGTGCGGATTGCACAGGGCGTCGCGGTAGAAGCGCAGCATCTCCACGACCAGGTCGTGCCAGGCGCCATCGCTGTCGGCCCGTACCGCCAGCGAAACGCCCCCGAAGGTGTCCGGCAGCGCGTGGGTGCGGAGGGTCAGGCGGGTGACGACGCCGAAGCTCGCGCCGCAGCCCCCCTTCAGTGCCCAGAACAGCTCGGCGTCATTGTCGGCGTTGACCACCCGCACACGGCCGTCGGCGGTCACCACCTCAGCCTCCAGCAGGTGCGAGGCCGCGCTGCCGTACGCCTTGGAGAAACTGCCGAAGCCACCGCCGGTAACCAGACCGGCCACGCCCACCGAGGTGCAGCCACCGCCCTGCACGTAGCGACCGCGCCGGGTGGTGACCGCATCGTAGGCATCGATCCACATCGCGCCGGCGCCCAGGCTCACGGCAGGCTCGGCGGCAGTTCCCGCCCGCGCGTTGTGCGGGATGAACGCGTCGTGCACCTCCACCTGGTTCATCGCCCGGGTCCACACCAGCAGCGAATCGGGGGCGCAGGAGGTACCGTGGTAACTGTGTCCGCCGCCTTTGATCGCCAACCGGAGCCGGTGCCGGCGGGCGAAATTGACCGCTGCGGCAACATCTTCGCTGCTGGTCGCGGCTATCGCCCGGGCACTGGGCACCGAACGCCAGGCGCCGTAGTAGCCGCTGGTCTGGGTCAGTGCCGGCTGGTCGCCGATGTAGAACGGGTTGTGGATCTGGGCCAGGGCCTCGGCGCGCGCGGTTGCGTCCCCAAGGAAGGGCGACTGCGGAAGGGAGAGACGACCGCCGACGGCCCGTGACAGTCGCGCCCACTCGGCATCGCACGGCCAGCCCGCGCTGCCCGGACGCACCCTCGGCAGGCGGGGTGGAAGGGGGGCGGTGGTCTTGGACAACAGGGGGAGCAGCGGCAGTACCAGTCCGGCCTTCAGGCAGTCGCGTCGTTTCATGGCGGTGTGTCCTCGGCCTCCGGGCCATCTGTTCAGGGGCCAGTGTCCGCCCGGCGAGGCCCGCCGTCATTGGGCCGGGGCCGAATGCAGGCCCCTGTGGGACGAATGGCGGCCGGGCAGGGACGGGCTTGACCTTCCCATGATGGGAATCTTTACCCTTGATCTCCCGAATCCCGTTCCGAGGCCGCCATGTCGCCCAGCGCCACTCCTGCTCCCCCTGTCGACCCGTCCGCGAGCGTGCGCATCAGCGTGCCCGTCGACGGCATGACCTGTGCGTCCTGCGTTGGCCGGGTCGAGCGCGCGCTGGCCGCGGTCGCGGGCGTCCGTCAGGCGTCGGTCAACCTGGCCACCGAACGCGCGGACATCACCTTTGAGGGTGTGCCCGATGCACCGGCGGTTGCGGCGGCGATCGAGCATGCCGGCTACAAGGTGCGCGCCGCCACCACTGAACTGGTGATCCAGGCGATGACCTGCGCGTCGTGCGTGGGTCGCGTCGAGCGTGCGCTGACGGCGGTGCCCGGAGTGCTGGAGGCAAGCGTCAACCTCGCCACCGAGCGTGCGCGGGTGCGCCACCTGGACGGCGCGGTGGCCCTTGCCGACCTGATCGCGGCAGTCGAGCGGGCGGGCTATGTCGCCCAGGCGGTGTCGGCCGGCACCACGCAGTCGGCCGACGAGGACGCCGAACGCCGCGAAGCGGAGGACCGCTCGCTGCGGCGTGCGCTGACAGTGGCAGCGGCATTGACCCTGCCGGTGTTCGTGCTGGAGATGGGCGCCCATCTGATTCCAGCGCTGCACCACTGGGTGCAGCACACCCTGGGCGGACAGACCAACGCGTATGTGCAGTTCGTGCTGACCACGCTGGTGCTGTTCGGGCCGGGCCTGCGCTTCTTCCGCAAGGGCATCCCGGCACTGCTGCGGGGCGCGCCGGACATGAATTCGCTGGTGTCGGTCGGTACGGCGGCCGCGTATGGCTATTCCCTGGTGGCGACATTCGCACCGCAGGTGCTGCCGGCCGGCACCGCGAACATCTATTACGAGGCCGCGGCCGTGATTGTCACGCTGATCCTGCTCGGTCGCGTACTGGAAGCACGCGCGAAAGGGCGTACCTCGCAGGCGATCAAGCGCCTGGTCGGGCTGCAGGCCCGGACCGCACGGGTGGAACGCGATGGCCAGGTGCAGGAGATCGCGCTCGACCAGGTGGTGACCGGCGATGTCGTGCTTGTCCGGCCGGGCGAGAAGGTGCCGGTGGACGGTACGGTGGTCGACGGCAGCTCCTACGTGGATGAGAGCATGATCACCGGCGAACCGGTTCCGGTGGCCAAGCAGGCCGGGGCGAGCGTGGTTGGCGGCACGATCAACACCACCGGTGCGTTCCGCTTCGAGGTCACCCAGGTGGGCGCGGACACCGTGCTGGCGCAGATCATCCGCCTGGTCGAGCAGGCGCAGGGCAGCAAGCTGCCGATCCAGGCGCTGGTGGACAAGGTGACGTTGTGGTTCGTGCCGGCGGTGATGGCCGCCGCCGTGGTGACGTTCGTGGTGTGGCTGCTGTTCGGGCCCGCACCGGCGCTGAGTTTCGCGCTGGTCAACGCGGTGGCGTTGCTGATCATCGCCTGCCCCTGCGCGATGGGGCTGGCCACGCCGACCTCGATCATGGTCGGCACCGGCCGCGCGGCCGAGCTGGGCGTGCTGTTCCGCAAGGGCGAGGCGCTGCAGGCCCTGCGCGATGTGGGCGTGGTCGCGTTGGACAAAACCGGTACGCTGACCAAGGGGCGTCCGGAACTGACCGATCTGGAGATCGCCGACGGCTTCGCCTCCGACGAGGTGCTGGCCCTGGTGGCAGCGGTGGAGACGCAGTCCGAGCATCCGATCGGCGCGGCGATCGTGGCCGCCGCACGGCAGCGCAATCTGGCGCTGGCCGCGGTCGGGAACTTCGATGCGGTGCCGGGCTTTGGTGTCTCGGCCACGGTGGCCGGCCGCAGCGTCGCGGTGGGCGCGGACCGCTACATGACCCGGCTGGGACTGGATGTCACGGCGTTCGTCGCCACCGCCGGGCGCCTGGGCGCGCAGGGCCGCAGTCCGCTGTACGCGGCCATCGACGGCCGCCTCGCGGCGGTGATCGCGGTTGCCGATCCGATCCGTGAGACCACGCCCGAGGCGATCCGCGCGCTGCATGCGATCGGACTCAAGGTCGAGATGATCACCGGTGACAATGCCGCAACCGCTGCCGCCATCGCCGGCCAGCTCGGCATCGACGACGTGGTGGCCGAGGTGCTGCCCGACGGCAAAGTCGCCGCGCTGCAGCAGCTGCGTGCCACCGGCATGCGCGTTGCGTTCGTGGGCGACGGCATCAACGACGCCCCGGCGCTGGCCGCGGCCGATGTCGGGCTGGCGATCGGGTCGGGTACCGACGTGGCGATCGAGGCGGCCGACGTGGTGCTGATCTCCGGCGACCTGCGCGGCGTGGCCAATGCCATCGCGATCAGCAAGGCGACCATCCGCAACATCAAACAGAACCTGTTCTGGGCGTTCGCCTACAACGCGCTGTTGATTCCGGTGGCCGCCGGTGCGCTGTATCCGATCAGTGGCACCTTGCTCTCGCCGATCTTCGCGGCGGCCGCGATGGCGCTGTCCAGCGTGTTCGTGCTGGGCAACGCGTTGCGTCTCAAGCGCTTCCAGGCGCCCCATGTACCGGCGCGAGCCGGTACCCTCTGAACGGTCCACGAGAGGGTGAAGCCATGAACATCGGTGAAGCGGCGCAGTTTTCCGGCGTCTCGGCGAAGATGATCCGCTATTACGAACAGATCGGCCTGATTCCGAAGGCGCTGCGCTCGGAGGCCGGCTATCGCCACTACAGTCCCCAGGACGCGCACAGCCTGCGCTTCATCCGGCGTGCGCGCGACCTCGGCTTCTCGGTGGAACAGATCGCCGACCTGCTGGTGCTGTGGCGCGACCGCACCCGCGCCAGCGCCGATGTAAAGGCGATGGCACTCTCGCATGTGGCCGGATTGAAGGCGCGGATTGACGAACTGCAGGCGATGGTCGGCACTCTCGAACACCTCGCCGAGCACTGCCACGGCAATGACCGGCCCGATTGCCCGATCATCGCCGACCTGGCCGAACCGGCCGTCGACGCGGTGGCGCAGACGCCGCCGGCGGCGCGCAGAGCGCCGTTGTTCGGCGTCGATGCGCCGGTGCCGTCACGCCGCACCGGCACACGGAAAAACCGTTGACATTGCCATGCTGTCAGGCCGGAGAGTGATCGGACACCTTCACTCAACAGGTAGACACGATGTTCCAGTTCCACATTCCCAACATGACCTGCGGCGGCTGCGCCCATTCCGTGACCCGCGCGCTGCTCGATGCCGATCCTCGGGCCCGCATCGAAACCGATCCGTCCGCGCGCTCGGTGGAGGTCCAGTCGGAACGCGATGAAAGCGTCCTGCTGGCCGCCCTGCTCGCGGCAGGGTACCCGCACACCGCGCGGCCCGATGCCGCGCGCAGCTGACCGGGGGACCGCAATGCATGCCCGGCATCACCTCCTGGTGATCCTGCCCTCGCTCGCGGCGGAGGCGTCCCTGTGGGGACGCCTGGCCGGGCCGGCCGGCACGGCGCCGCCGGCCCCTGCTCAGCGGTGTCGCGCTGCCAGGGGCGCCGGCGGAACAGCGGCGGCGGACCAGGCCCGCAGGCCCATCACCGCAAGGCCGACGAAGACCAAGTAGAGCACGGCGGTCACGTGCAGCGACTTGACCAGGTACATGCCCACGTACACGACATCGACCAGGATCCACAGCCACCACGCCGCCACGTGCCGGCGCGCCTGCCACCACTGGGCCACCAGGCTCAGTGCGGCCAGCAGCGCATCCAGCCAGGGCAGGGCGGCATCGGTGAAGGTGTGCATTGCCGAACCCAGCGCGATGCCGGACACCACGCCGATGCCCAGGTCGCGCCACGCATGGCGAGCCGACAGCGGCGCAATGACGATCGCACCGTCTTCCACCGCATGCCGGCGCCAGCTGAGCCAGCCGTAGACCAGGAACGCGCCGAAGGCCACCTGCAGCAGCGTGTCCGAGTACAGGCGGGCCTCGATGAAGACCAGCGCATACAGGGCCACCGACAGCAGGCCGACCGGCCAGGCGATCATCCAGCGGCGCCCCATCATGGCGACGCCCGCCATGCTGACGATCGCCGCCGTCCACTCGAGCACGGCGGCGTTCACAGCCCGAACGTCACCGACAGGCGCGCCTGGCGCGGTGCGCCGGCGAACAGGTAGTAGTCGCCGGCGCTGCTGCCGGTATCGCGCCAATAGAAGCGATCGGTGACGTTGTCGACCGTGAGGTTCCAGGTCACCGGCCGCTCGCGCAGCAGATGACGATAGCGCACGCCCACGTCGAACACGTGGTAGGCCGGTGCACGCACCGCTCCGTCGACCGTGGCCACGTTCGCGCCTGCATAGCGCCAGCCGCCGGTCACGCCCAGACCCGGCACGGACGGCACCTGGTAATCGGCATGCACCGTGGCGCGCACCTTGGGCACGTTGACCAGCTGATGGCCTTCGTGGGCCGCAGTGCCGGTATCGTGCGCGCGCGCCTGCAGCACACTGGCACTGGCGTTCAGTTCAAGCCGCTCGGTCAGGTGGCCCTGTGCGGTGAGTTCCAGTCCGGTGTGGACCTGCTGTCCTGCCTGGACGAACGTGAAGCCGGCGTCGCTCCGGTCCGGCATGGCGTACTGGTAGGGCTGGGTAGTGCGGAACAGGGCCGCGCCGAGGGTCAGCGCATCGGCGGAGGCAAATTTGACGCCCACCTCGACCTGGCGCGACAGCATCGGTGCAAGGAAGGTGCCGTCATTGCTGGTCCAGAAGGGGGCTTCCTGGCCCAGCGCGATGCCACGGACGTAGCTGGCGTACGCACTGACCTCGTCGGTGGCCTTCCACACCAGCGCGGTCTGCGGCAGGAAGCGCGACAGCCGGCTGTGGCGTTCGGGGACGCCGGCCTTGCTGTAGGCGCGCTCGTTGAGACGTACGAAGCGGCCACCCGCCAGCCATTCCCAGTCGTCGCCAAGGCGCATCCGGTCCAGCGCGAACACCGCATTCTGCCGGCTGTCCAGGCGGCGCGCCGAGGCGCCCGGCTGCCGGGGCGACGGCGCGAACTGCGGCACCTGCGCGTCGTTGATGTTGGCCGTGCCCACGTATTCGTTGACGTTGCGGCGTTTGTCCACCGTGCGCCGGAAGGTCTCCGCGCCGAAGGTCAGTGCGTGCTCGACGCGGCCGCTCCGCAGGGTGCCGCGCAGCTCGGCGCGTGCGGCCTGGTTGCGACGGGTGTCGTCCGGGCTGCGGTAGTCGTAGATGTCGTAGGCGCCATCCGGACCAAAGTAGTTGCCCGGCACGCTGCCATCGGCGCAGGACGCGGCGTAGTAGCAGCCGTAGGCGAAGGCGACGTTGTCGTCGATGACCGTGCGGCTGTGGCTGACCGAGACGCGCGACTGCCAGTCCGGGCTGAAGTCATAGGTGTGCAGCGCGGTGATGTTGGTGCTGTCGATGCCCACCGGCTGCTGCCAGGCCTGGTGGCCCAGCATGTGCGACCGGTCCACGCCGCGCGGCAGCACCGTGGCGCCAAGCAGCTGGTAGCCGGAGGCCGAACGCTGCGCGCTGGTCTGGTAGTTGGCGTCCACCTCGAGCTTGCCGCGCTCGCCGATCAGCCAGTCGGCCGCCACCGAATAGAAAATGCGGCGACCGTCGGCATGGTCGATGTAGGAGGCGGTGTCCTCCCAGGCGGCGTTGACCCGCACGCCGAAACGCGGCGTCAGCCACTGGCCCACGTCCACAGCGGCATAGCGCGAGCCTTCGGCATCGGTGCCGAGGGTTGCCGTGCGCACGTCTGCGGCACGCTTGCCGACGTAGTTGATGATGCCGCCGGGCGACATCACGCCGGCGGCGAGGCCGGCTTCGCCCTTGAGTATCTCCACCGTCTGCACGTTCTCCAGCGCCAGCCGCTGCTCGCCGGCAATGGGCAGGCCGTTGAACCGGTACCCGGTGGCGGTATCCAGCGCGAAACCGCGGATGGCGATGTTCTGGTAGTAGCCGACCGGGGCATAGCTGTCGCCCAGCGACGCGTCCTGGGTCCCGATCTCGGACAGGGTGCGCAGGTGGCGGCGTTCGATCTGCGTCCGATCCAGCCGCGTCACCGAGGCCGGGGTGCTCTTCCAGTCGCCGGCGCCGAAACTGGTGGACTGCGCGGTATCGGCGGCCGGCTGGCGGGCCTGCACGCGCACCGCAGCCAGCTCGGTCGGCGAGCGGTCGGCGGAATCCGGGGCAGGTTCGGCCGCGTACAGCGGCAGGGCGGCGCACAATGCGACGGTGAGCAACGCAGGGGAATAGCAGCGGTTCATTCGATTCGTCATCAGCCAGCAAAAGGAGACGAAGCGACGGCGCGCGCGCATCGACCGTCAACGGTCCCTGCGCCCACTGCTCAAAGCTCCCTACGCCGGTGCAAACCGGATCAGGTTCCAAGGGACTCTCTCAGCCTGGTTTTTGCCAGGCACCCCCGCTTCAGCGGCTATTTCACACCAATTGGCGCGCGTTTGCGAGCACGGGTTCAGGCAGCGGCATGCAACGCCGCCAGCAGCGCGGTGCCGCGGGGCGTGCCGAACCACTGCGCATGGCCCAGCAGGAAGGTCCGGTAGGCCACATGTGCGTTGGGCGTGGACCGCGTCACCCCGTGGAAGTACTCCACCTCGGACAGGGCGAAATCCAGGTGCACCAGCGGCAGCAGGTCTGCCAGCAGATGAACGCGTGCCGCCGACAGCGGCAGTACGGCCCGATATCCGTCGACCAGCGCCAGCGCGATATCGGGCCGGACCGGCATCGTGCCGTCCAGGTCCAGCCAGGCGATCGCATTGCGCTCGATCGCGGTGGCGAGGTCGAACAGGGCGCTGGTCGGCGAGGCCAGGCCGAAGTCGAGCACCGTGCCGACCCGGTCGCCGGTGACGTCCTGGTGCCAGAGCAGGTTGGACACGTGCCAGTCGTTGTGTGCCCACAATCGCGGTTCCTGGTCCAGGCGCACGCCCACGCGCGCATGCCAGGGCAGCAGATCGCGCTGCAGATCGTCCTGCCAGGCGGTGCCGGCCAGGTAGTCGGCGAGGGCGGGGCGCTCGTCCAGCTGCGCGGCGAGCGCCGCGAGCGGGTCGCGGGCACGGATCAGGTCGTCGCGGGCCACCAGCAGATGGGTGCCGCGCTGGGCGGCGGTGTAACCGGCAGCGGCCTGGTGCAGTTCTGCGAGGGCGCGGCCGGCTTCACGGGCGTGGCCCACGTCGGTCAGCGGTGTCCAGGACGGTGCGTCGCGATACAGGTCGGCGCCGTGGCCCACACGATGCAGTTCGTACGTCCAGCCGGCATGCTCGACCGCTGTTGCGCCATCCCGGTCACGCAGCAGTGAAGCCACCGGAACGCCCCGAGTGGCGAGGTGGTCGATGAACCCGTGCTCTTCCTGCAGGGTGGCGGCGCTGCGCACGGTGGCGTGGTGCCGCTTGACGAACACCGCATCCGCGCCGCGGCCGACGATGGCCGCAGCGGACAGCGGGCGGGGACTGTGCCACTGCAGCGCTGCATCCCCCTGCAACGCAGGGAAGCGCGTGCGCAGCCAGGCGATCTCGGTCGCGTCGATGGCGGGCCAGTCGGGGGCCACCTCGTCGTTGTCGAGGCCCTGGACGCGGTGGTTGGGAAGGGTCATGGCGTGGCGGTCGGAGACGGTGCTGCGGGGACAGGCCGACGGGCCTGCCGTCGCAGCGGGGGCGCACATGCTACTCCGCCCGGCGCGGTGGTCACACCGTCCATGTCGCTTCCTGGCCCGCAGGCAGGTGCATCAGCTGGTCGAGCTGGCGCAGCGCCCGATGCAGCGCCTGGCGGTCGGCGGCTGCCCCCAGCGAGATCCGTACGGCATCGCTGATTGCCACGCCTTCCGGCGTGAAGGCCGACGACGGCGCGATGCCGAGGCCCTGCAGGCGGGCGGCGTGGGTCAGGCTGACATCGGTCCAGTGCGCGGGCAACCGGCACCAGGCGTGCACGCCGGCGCAGGCCTGCAGAAACCGGGGCGACAGCGCGGAGCGCGCCAGGTAGCGTCGCTCGGCCGCCTCGTCCTGAACCAGCCTGAGCATCGCCTGCGCCGAGCCGTCCAGGATCAACTGGGTGACCAGTGCGTTCATCAGGGGCGGTGCCATCAGATTGACGGCGCGCAGCGCATCCAGCACCGCCTGCCGGGCGACGCCGTCGGGCAGGTGCACGAATGCGGTGTGCAGCCCCGGGCTGAGGCATTTGGACAGGGTGGAGATGTAACAGGTGTGCGCGGGCGCGAGCAGCGCGAGCGGGGCAGGCGCATCCTCGCCAAGCAGCCAGTACGGGTCGTCCTCGATCAGATGCAGCTCCTGCGCGCGCAGCACCTCGGCCAACGCGCGCCGACGGGCGTCGGGCAGCGTGTGTGCGGTAGGATTCTGCGCGGTCGGGTTGAGGTAGACCACGCGCGCGCCGGTGGTGCGGGCAAGCCGGCGCAGCGCGTCCGGGCGCATGCCGTGCTCGTCGCTGTCCACCACCTGCAGACGCCGCTGCAGCACCCGTGCGGCGTGCAGCAGGCCGGGGTACACCAGCGGCTCGCACAGCACCGTATCGCCTGCGTCGGTCAGGGCCAGCAGCAACGCCGACAACGCTGCCTGCGCGCCTTCGGTGACCACCAGCCGTGCCGGCTCGCATCGACCGAGGATGGGTTTCAGCCACTGGGCGGCCGCCAACTGGTCGGCCGCGCTGCCGCCGCCGACGTGGTAGGTCATCAGGTTGCCGGCATCGCTGCGGGTCAGTACCGACGACAGCCCGCGCCGCAGCACCTCGGCCACCTGGCTCCCGCCGGGGCTCGGCGGCAGGTTCATGCTCAGGTCGACCAGCTGCGCCAGCTCGACCTGCGGCGGTGCCACGAACGAACCCAACGGCCCGCGCGCGTCGATCAGCCCGCGCTTGCGTGCCTCGTTGAAGGCGCGGGTGATCGTGGTCAGGTCCACGCCAAGCTCGCTGGCCAGGCTGCGCTGCGCCGGCAGGCGTTGGCCGGGGCGCAGCGTGCCGGACCAGACCGCGCGCTCCAGCGCCTGCACGATGCGCAGGTACACCGGCCCGTGGCCGTCGGCGATGAGGCGCTGCCACTCGGCGGTCGTTGCGTTCATTGCCGCATCTTACCCGCCGCCGCGCAGGCGCCTGCGACAGTGTGTCGCATCATGTATGGATCATGTCGTTGCCTAACGTACGCGGCTGCGGCGGGCACCCCCCATGCATATCGGTCATGCAGGGGGGCGTCCGCCACTTTCCTGTTACGGGCCGCCCCGGCCCGGGTACCGCGTTGGAAGGGCCGTCACGCATGAACCCAGCTATACACACCGCTCGCCGGACGCCATCGTCCGGCCGCCGCAACGCCGGACGATGGTTCGGCCTCGCCGCCCTGCTGCCGCTGCTTTCAGGGTGCAGCAACCTGGAGCTGTTCAATCCCAAGGGCAGTATCGCCGAGCAGGAGATGCAGCTGATCCTGGTCTGTACCGGACTGATGCTGCTGGTGGTAGTGCCGGTGATCCTGCTCACGCTGTACTTCGCGTGGCGCTACCGCGAATCCAACACCCGGGCGACCTACGCACCGGACTGGTCGCACTCCACCGCGATCGAAGTGGTCGTGTGGACCATTCCGTGCCTGATCGTGGTGGTGCTGGGCGTGCTGATCTGGCGCAGCACGCACGCGCTGGACCCGTACCGGCCGATTGCCTCGGACAAGGCGCCGCTGCGCGTGGAAGTGGTGGCACTCAATTGGAAGTGGCTGTTCATCTACCCCGACCACAACGTGGCCACGGTGAACGAGCTGGTGATGCCCGTCGATACGCCGGTGGCGTTCAAGCTGACCTCCGAGTCGATGATGAACGCCTTCTTCGTGCCGCAGCTTGGCAGCATGGTGTACACGATGGCCGGCATGCAGACCCGCCTGCACCTGATCGGTCACACGCCAGGCACCTACGCCGGCATGTCCTCGGCCTACAGCGGCTCGGGCTTCTCGGACATGAAGTTCGATGCACGCGTGGTCACCGAGGCGGACTTCCAACAGTGGCTGGTGCAGGCCCGCGGTACCGGGGAGCACCTGGGCGCGACGCGCCTGGAGGTCCTGGAAACGCCGACCCACGGCGCACCGATGCAGCGCTTCGCCAGCGTCGATGCCGGCCTGTTCTCCAGCGTGGTGCGTCGCTACGGCGGCATGCCCGACGACGAAATCTGCCTGCCGGGCGAGGAGCCTGGCGCCACATCCCAACTGGTGAGCCTGGCCGCGCCTGCCAGCCGTACCGCGGAGAACTGATTGTGCTTGGAAAGTTGAACCTGGAAGCGATTCCCTACCACGACCCGATCATCATGTCGGCACTGGCGGGCTCGGTGCTGCTGGGCGCGGCGATCATCGCGGCCATCACGTACTACAGGAAGTGGGGCTATCTGTGGACCGAGTGGATCACCTCGGTGGACCACAAGAAGATCGGTGTGATGTACATCATCCTGGCGCTGGTCATGCTGGTGCGAGGCTTTGCAGACGCTCTGATGATGCGCGCCCAGCAGGCGATCGCCGCCAACGATGCGGCCGGCTACCTGCCGCCGGAGCATTACGACCAGATCTTCACCGCGCACGGCGTGATCATGATCTTCTTCGTGGCGACCCCGCTCATCGTGGGCCTGATGAACGTGGTGGTGCCGCTGCAGATCGGCGCGCGCGACGTCGCGTTCCCGTTCGTGAACTCGCTCAGTTTCTGGCTGTCGGCGGTGGGCGCGGTGCTGGTGATGGCGTCGATGTTCGTCGGCGACTTCGCCGCCACCGGCTGGGTGGCCTATCCGCCGCTGTCGGGGATCGAGTACAGCCCCACAGTGGGCGTGGACTACTACATCTGGTCGCTGCAGGTGTCGGGTATCGGCACCACGCTGACCGGCCTGAACTTCATCGTGACCATCCTCAAGATGCGTGCGCCGGGCATGGACCTGATGAAGATGCCGGTGTTCACCTGGACCGCGCTGATCACCAACATCCTGATCGTGGCGATCTTCCCGGTGCTGACCGCGACCCTGGCGCTGCTGACGATGGATCGCTACTTCGGCATGCACTTCTTCACCAATGATGCCGGCGGCAACGCCATGATGTACGTCAATCTGATCTGGATCTGGGGCCATCCGGAAGTCTACGTGCTGATCCTGCCGTGCTTCGGCGCGTTCTCCGAGATCATCGCCACCTTCTCCGGCAAGCCGCTGTTCGGCTACCGTTCGATGGTCTACGCGACCTCGTCCATCGGCATCCTGTCGTTCTTCGTGTGGCTGCACCACTTCTTCACGATGGGCTCGGGCGCGAACGTCAATGCGTTCTTCGGCATCATGACCTCGATCATCTCCATTCCTACCGGGGTGAAGCTGTTCAATTGGCTGTTCACCATGTACCGGGGGCGCATCCGCTACCACTCCTCGACGATGTGGACGATCGGCTTCATGGTCACCTTCGCACTGGGTGGCATGACCGGCGTGATGCTCGCCATTCCGGGCGCGGACTTCGTTCTGCACAACAGCCTGTTCCTGATCGCGCATTTCCATAACGTGATCATCGGTGGCGTGGTGTTCGGCTGCCTGGCCGGCATCAGCTTCTGGTTCCCGAAAGCGTTCGGTTTCACCCTCAACGAGCGCTGGGGCAAGATCTCCTTCTGGTGCTGGCTGATCGGCTTCTACCTGGCCTTCATGCCGCTGTACGTGCTTGGCTTCAAGGGCATGACCCGGCGCATGAACCACTACGCGATCGACGGCTACCAGCCGTGGCTGATCGTGGCGGCCATCGGTGCACTGGTGATCGCTGCCGGTATCGCGGCGATGTTCATCCAGTTCTACGTCAGCGTGCGCGACCGCAAGGCCAACCAGGACCTGACCGGCGACCCGTGGAATGCGCGCAGCCTGGAATGGGCGACGTCCTCGCCGCCGCCGTTCTACAACTTCGCCAGGCTGCCGGTGATCACGTCGCTGGAACAGCATTGGGACGACAAGCAGCATGGCCGCGCCTGGCAGCGGCAGGACCACTACGAGGACATCCATATGCCACGCAACACCGCCTCCGGCGTGGTGATCTCGGCGTTCAGTCTGGTGCTGTGCTTCGCGCTGGTCTGGCATATGTGGGTGCTGGCCGGCATCGGTCTGGTCGGTGTGATCGCCACGTTCGTGCTGCGTTCCTATGACCGCGACGTGGACTACTACGTGCCCGCGGCCGAGGTGAAACGCATCGAAGAGGCGCACCTTGCGCAGATGGAAGGAGCCAGGGCATGAGCGGCGATACCCGGAGTGCAGCGCCGCTGCACGAGACACGCGACGTCGGCCGGCACCACGCCGCGCACGAGCACCATGACGACGGCAGCAAGACCGTCGTCGGATTCTGGATGTACCTGATGGGCGACTGCCTGATCTTCGCGGTACTGTTCGCGACGTTCGGGGTGCTGCTCAACGGGACCGCCGACGGCCCCAGCGGCAAGGAGCTGTTCAAGCTGGGGTTCGTGCTGTCCGAGACGGTGGTGCTGCTGCTCAGCAGCTTCACCTTCGGCCTGGCGATGCTTGGCATGCAGGCCGGGCGACGCAACCAGGTGGTCGGCTGGCTCGCCGTAACGGGTGTGCTGGGTGCAGTGTTCATCGGCATGGAACTGTACGAGTTCGCCGAACTGATCCATGAGGGCGCAACCCCGGATGTGAGCGCCTACCTGTCGGCGTACTTCACCCTGGTGGCCACGCACGGCCTGCACGTCACGTTCGGCCTGCTGTGGCTGGCCATCATGATCCACCAGGTCCTGACGTTCGGCCTGGATGGCATCGTGCGCCGCCGCCTGGCCTGCCTGAGCCTGTTCTGGCACTTCCTGGATCTGATCTGGATCTGTGTGTTCACCTTCGTCTACCTGCGGGAGTTCGTATGAGCCACTCTGCTGCCGATGCCGATCACGGCGGTGGCCACGCCACCCTGAAGGGCTACATCGCCGGTCTGGTGCTGTGCCTGGTGCTGACCGGCGCGTCGTTTGGCGTGGTCATGACCGAACTGGTGCCCCAGCCGCTGCGGCTCACCTCCATCGTGGTGCTGTGCGTGGTGCAGCTGGTGGCCCAGCTGGTGCTGTTCCTGCATATCGGGGCTGGCCGCAGCCAGCGGGAGAACACCGGCATCTTCCTGTGCACGGCGTTCCTGATCGCCATCGTGGTGGCCGGCTCGCTATGGGTGATGCACAACGCCATGCTCAACATGATGCCGATGCAATGACGCGCGTGTCTGGCGTCCTGCTCGCGGCCATCCTGACCGGTGCCGGCGTGGTGTGCTCGCCCGGGGATGCGGTTGCCGCACCTGCTGCGGCCCCGGGGATCACCTACGATGCAGCGTGGATCCGGCTGCCGCCGCCGGCGGCGCAGGTCGCGGCGGGCTACATCCAGCTGCACAATACCGGCGCTGACGACCGCCTGGTGGGCGCAACCTGCAAGGACGTCGCGCAGGTGCAGATCCACGCGATGCGCATGGACGGGGATGTGATGCGCATGCACGCATTGCCGGATGGCCTGCCGTTGGCTGCCCGGGCCTCGGCAGCGCTGCAGCCCGGCGGTTACCACCTCATGTTGATGACCCCCAAGCGGCCATTGCAGGAGGGTCAGGTGGTCCGCGTGCTGCTGCAGTTCGAACGCGCGGGAACGCTGCCGGTGGACTTCGTGGTGCGCAACGCTGACGCGATGTCGGGGGGTGCCCGGTGAGCGCGTTGCGGACAGTGGTGCTGGCGGCGTGCGGGGTGCTGGCGGCCTGCCAGGCGGCCGATGCGCCGGTGATGGGGCAGGCCGCGCTGCAGTCGGTGGCATTGCAGAGCAGCGACGGCCGGCGCCTGTCCATCGCCGGGCTGCGGGGCCAGCCGACGCTGTTGTTCTTCGGCTTCACCCACTGCCCCGAGGTGTGCCCGCTGAGCCTGTACAAGGCGGTGCAGTTCAAGCGCCGGCTGGGTCCACTTGGCGACCGCCTGCAGGTGGTATTCGTGACGGTCGATCCGGCACGCGATACGCCGGCGCACCTGCGCGAGTACCTGGCCGCGTTTGATCCCGGCTTCATCGGCCTGTCCGGCGACGAGGCCGGCACCCGTGCCGTGGCTGAAAGCCTGGGCGTGACGTACCGCCGCGTGGGCGAGGGTGACGCGGCGACCTTCGAACACACCGCGTCCTGGTTCCTGCTGGGTGCCGATGGCGCGCTCCAGGACGTGTACGGATACGCGCTGGACGACCGCGAAATCGAAGCGAGGCTGCGCGCGCGCCTGGCCGTGCCGGGCGAATGAACCCGGCAGCGCCGGCACGCGTGGGCGGACCGGATGCGGTGCTGCTGCTGGCATCCGCGGGCTGCGCACTGACCGTGCTGGACACCAACGTGGTGGGCGTGGTGCTGCCGACCATCGCACGGGATCTGTCGGCCAGCTTCGCCGATATCGAGTGGGTGGTGAGCGCCTACGTCCTGTGCTTCGCCTCGCTGCTGCTGCCGGCCGGAACGCTGGCCGACCGGATCGGTCGCCGGCGGCTGTACGTCATCGGGCTCCTGTTGTTTGCGGCGACCTCGGTGGCCTGCGGGGCGGCCGCGAGCGCGCCGGTGCTGTACCTGGCACGGGGCGGGCAGGGCGCGGCGGCGGCATTCATGCTGGCGCCAGCGCTGTCGCTGATCGGCCATGCGCACCAGGACGCTGCGTCGCGTGCGCGGGCGTGGGCGGTCTGGGGCGCGATCATGGGCTTGACGATGGTGCTGGCACCGCTGATCGGGGGTGTGATCGCAACCTGGCTGGGCTGGCGTTGGGCCTTCCACCTGAACCTGCCGCTGTGCCTGCTGCTGGCCGCGATGAGCGCGCGCCGCATCGCCGACTCCTGCGATCCGCAGCGACGACCGCTCGATGTGCCGGGCGTGCTGCTGTTCGCCGGCGCGATGCTGGCATGGACGTGGGGGTTGATCCGAGGCCCTGTGGCGGGTTGGTCGAGCGTGACGGTGCTGCCCTGGCTGTTCGCCGCCGCCGCGCTGGCCGGCGCCTTTGTGGTGGTCGAGCGCCGCCGTGCGCAGCCGATGCTCGACCTGGGCCTGTTCCGGTACCCGGCGGTGGTCGGTGCGGTGGTCGCGATGTTCGCCTATGCCGCAGCGGTGCAGGTAATGGCCTCGCTGCTGCCGCTGTTGCTGCAGAACGTACGCGGCGACAGTGTGCTGGAGGCCGCGCTGCACATGCTGCCGTTTGCGCTGGCCATGCTGTTGATGCCCTTCGCTGGGCGTCGTCTCGGCCGCCGCTGGCCGACCGGCAGGCTGCTGGCGCTCGGCCTTGGTGTGGCGGTGCTTGGCAACCTCGGCATCGCACTGGCGCTGTGGCGGCACAGTGACCTGGGCCTGCTGCTGTCAATGGCGGTGCTGGGCAGCGGGGGCGGGCTGCTCAATGGCGAAACGCAGAAGGCGATCATGAGCGTGATGCCGCCCGAGCGCGCGGGCATGGCCTCCGGGATCAGTACGACCGCGCGGTTCTCGGGCATTCTGCTCGGCTTCGCCACGCTGGGCGCGGTGCTGTCGAGCCAGGTACGCGCCACGGCGGCACAGTCCTTTGCCGAGGCCGGTCACGCCGTGTCGCCGGCCCTGCTGGAGCGCGTGGTGGTGGGCGAGCTGTCGATGGCCGCCGATGGCATGGGGCGCCTGGCACGCCAGGCGTATGCAGGCGGCGCGGTGTATGCGTTCCTGACGGCGGCGGGCATCGCACTGGCCGCACTGGCGCTGACCGGGGTATTGATGCGACCACCGGTCAGGGCGCGCGGGCGTGCAGCGCCCAGCAGGCGGCGGTGAAGGCCACTGTGTCGCCATCGATGAAGGGCGCGAACGCCGCATCCATCGCCGCCAGCACGCGGGTGCGGCGCGCGGCATCGACGTCCGGGCCACGCAGCGCCTGGCCCACCGGCCCCAGCAGGGCCACGTAGCGCGTCAGCTCAGCACGCGTGATGCGGCAGACCACGTCCAGCGGTTCAATCCGGATATCGGCCCAGCCGCTCGCTGCCAGCAGGTCCGCGACCGCGTCGCGGTCGGCGAACGCGAACTGCCCCGGGCCGCCCGTGGGGCGCGGCGGCAGCGGGAGCAGCGGTGCCGCCGCGCGTTCGGCGGTGGTCATGAACGGGTTCTCGGCCGCCGCGCGCCAGACGATGGCGTGCAGGGCGCCGCCGGTGCGGGTGGCATCGCGCAGTCCGGCAAAGGCACGCTGCGGATCGTCAAAGAACATCACCCCGAAGCGTGACACCACGCGGTCGAGGCGGGCGGCTGGAAAGGCATGGCGCTGTGCGTCGGCGACCAGGAAGGTTGCCGCCACGGCGTCGTCGCGCGCCCTTGCGCGTGCGGTGTCGATCATCGGCGCGGAGATGTCGACGCCCGTACAGTGGCCATCGGTGCCCAGCCGGCAGGCAATTGCCAGGCTCACCGCGCCGGTGCCGCAGCCGACATCGAGCACCTGCCAATCCGCGCCCGGCGGGACCGCATCGGCGAGCACCCGCGCCAGGGGCGCGAACATGGCGTCGAGCAGGCACTGTGCCTGCACCCACGCCTGGCCGGCCGGGCCATTCCACAGCGCGTGTTGGGGGGTGTCGGTCATCGCGGACTCGCTTCGGACTTGCCAGCAGGGGAGGGAGCCCGCACTGTGCCACTTCAAGTGCACATGAGGTCAAGCCATGCAGGAAATGGATATCGCCGAGGTCGCTCGCCGCTCGGGACTGGCGGCCTCGGCACTCCGCCACTACGAGAGCGTGGGACTGATCCGCGCGATCGGGCGGCGCGGGCTGCGCCGGGTGTTCGATGCCGGCGTGCTGGAGCAGTTGGCGTTGATCGCACTGGGGCGCGCGGCGGGCATGACCCTGCAGGACATCGGTGCGCTGCTCGGCACGGCAGGGGCGGGCGGCTTCGACCGCGCGCAGCTGAGCGCCAGGGCTGATGCACTCGACCGCAGCATCCAGACCATGATCCGCGTGCGCGATGGTCTGCGCCACGCGGCCGCGTGCCGCGCCTCCAGCCATCTGGCGTGTCCGCGCTTCCGCGCCTTGATGCGACGCGCGGCGGGACCACGCTGACGCTCTGCTGGCGGATCGGTGTACTCACCACCCGGATCGACAGCGGCGTGGGTTGGCGGCACGGGTACGACCGCACGCTGGTCAGCCTGCCAGCGTATCCACCAGCAGCTTCACGTTGAGCACCACAATCACCGCTGCGATCACCCAGGACAGTGCGATCAGCCAGCGCGGGGCGACCAGCACCCCCATTCGGGTCCTGTCGGATACGAAGCGGACCAGCGGAATCACCGCAAACGGCAGCTGCATGGACAGCAGTACCTGGCTGAGCACCAGCAGCCGCGCGGTGCCCTGGTCGCCGTAGAGGGCGGTCACGACCACCACCGGGACGATGGCGATGCCGCGGGTGATCAGCCGGCGCGCCCACGGCGCGATGCGCAGCCGCAGAAAGCCCTCCATCACGATCTGGCCCGCCAGCGTCGCGGTCACCGTGGAGTTGATGCCCGAGGCGAGCAGGGCAACGGCGAACAGCGTGGAAGCCAGTCCCACGCCCAGCATGGGTGCCAGCAGCTCATGGGCCTGCTCGATGTCCTGCACGTCGGTGCGGCCGTGTGCATGGAACACGGCCGCCGCCAGGATCAGGATCGAGGCATTGATGAACAAGGCCAGCATCAGCGCCAGGGTGCTGTCGGCCACCGCCCAGCGCAGCGCACTGCGGCGGCCGGGGTCGGTGCGTGGATACGCGCGGGTCTGCACGATCGAGGAATGCAGATACAGGTTGTGCGGCATCACCGTGGCGCCGATGATGCCGATGGCCAGGTACAGCGCCTGCGGGTTGGTCACCACCTCGGCATGCGGGATGAAGCCGGCCAGCACGGCCTGCAGCGGCGGCGCGGCCAGCACGATCTGGACCGCGAAGCAGCCGAAAATCACCAGCAGCAGCGCGATGACGAACGCTTCCAGTGCGCGGAAACCGCGATGCATCAGCAGCAGCACCAGCACGACGTCCACGGCCGTGATGACCGCGCCGGCAAGGAGCGGAATGCCGAACAGCAGCTTCAGTGCAATGGCGGTACCGATGACTTCGGCCAGGTCACAGGCGATGATCGCCATCTCGCACAGCAGCCACAGGCCCAGGTTCACCGGCCGACTGAAATGGTCGCGGCAGGCTTGGGCAAGGTCGCGGCCGGTGGCGATGCCCAGCCGCGCCGACAGGCCCTGCAACACGATCGCCATCAGGTTGGACAGCAGGATCACCGACAGCAGCAGGTAGCCGAACTGCGCGCCACCGGCGATGTCGGTCGCCCAGTTGCCCGGATCCATGTAGCCCACCGACACCATGTAGCCCGGGCCGAGGAAGGCCAGCAGGCGGAACCACCAATGGCCCCCACTCGGCACGGCCACGCTGGCGTTCATCTCACCCAGGCTCGGGCTGTGTCCGGGCGTCGCCGGCCAGGCGGGGTCTGCAGAAGCGGGGAGGCGAGGGCGGTCCATGCCTCAATATAGCAAAGGCTATATTAGTAAGTAATTGCAATATCAGGCCGTATCGCCTCGTGAACCGGCCACGCCGGAGAGGGGGTGGGCTCTGGCGGGCAATGCCACCGTCTTAACCGCAGACCGCGTATCGTCATCGCTCTTTCGTTGAGCAGGTGATGCATGCGCTGGATTGTGTTGTTGGCCGCAATGGCCATGCCGGTCGTCTCGTGGTTTTCGCAGTCCGGCATGTTCGGTCCGACCAATGGCGCCATCTCCGACCGCTATCCCACCCTGCTGGTGGCGGCCGGTTACGCCTTTGCGATCTGGGGCCTGATCTTCCTGTGGGATGTGGTGTTCGGGCTGTGGCAGCTGCGTCGGCGCAAGCCCGATCTCGATGGCGTGCGCGGCTGGGCGGCCGCCGGTTTCGCGCTGACCGCCGCGTGGATGCCGGTGTTCTCCAACCAGTGGTTCCTGCCGGCGCTGGCCATCATCTGGGCTGCCTTGATCTGCCTGCTGGTGGCTGCGTTCCGCGCGTCGCCGCTCAACGCCAGCGGCGCCCAGCGCGCCTGGGCCGCCTACCCCCTGGCGCTGCATGCGGGTTGGTTGAGCATGGCCGCCTTCCTCAACACCGCGCAGGTCATCGTGGCCTACCAGTGGTTGCCCACCCAGAACATGTTCGGCTGGAGCGTGGTGCTGCTGGTGATGGCCACGCTGCTGGCGTGGTGGGCCAACCATCGCCTGCGCGGTCATTTCGCCTATCCGGCCGCCGTGGTCTGGGCGCTGGTGGGCGTACACATCAAGCAGTCCGGCTGGACCCTGCCGGGTGCGGACAGCATCGCCGTGCTTGCGTTGGCAGCCGGTGCGCTGCTGGTCCTGCAGACCCTGCTGCTGCGGTCACGCGCCTGGCGCCATCCGGTGCCGGCGGTCGTCGCAGCGCACCGTCACCGGCGCTGAGCGCAGCGCCGTCTTCCATCCTTTCAGGAGATCCCCCATGACGATCCCGCTCCGTGTTGCACCGTTCCCCACCCCGCGCGACGCCGCCTGCCGCGTCGGGAGCCGCTGATGCGGGCGGCCCTGCATGACCGTTTCGGCGAGCCGGCCGATGTGCTGCGCTGCGACCAGGCCCGCCTGCCCGAGCCGGACACGGGCGAGGTACGCATCCGCACCGTCCTGGCCCCCATCCACAACCACGACCTGTGGACCGTGCGCGGGCGCTACGGCTACAAGCCGCCGCTGCCCGCCATTGGCGGCAGCGAGGCAACCGGCGTCATTGATGCCCTCGGCGCCGGTGTGGAAGGACTGCAGGTTGGGCAGCGGGTCAGCGCGGCCTCGGTGCACGGCACCTGGGCCGAGGCCTTCATCGCTCCGGCACGCATGGTCATTCCGATGCCCGACGCGATCGGGGACGAGGTGGCCGCGCAATTGATCGCCATGCCGCTGAGCGCGCTGATGCTGCTGGAGTTCCTGCAGGTGCGGCCGGGTCAATGGATCCTGCAGAACGCGGCCAACGGCGCGGTGGGCAAGGCGCTGGCGATGCTGGCCAAGGCGCGCGGGGTGCACTGCGTGAACCTGGTGCGTCGCGATGACGGCGTGGCCGACATGGCGGCGCTGGGCATCGAGCACACCGTCTCCACCGCACGCTCGGACTGGATGGCCCAGCTGCAGACACTGGTGGGCGAGCAGTCCATCGCCGCGGCGGTCGACTCGGTCGGCGGCCGGGCCAGCAGCGAGCTGATGACCCTGCTCGGCGACGGCGGCACGCTGGTGTCGTTCGGGTCGATGAGCGGCGAGCCCATGCAGCTCAATTCGGGCGACGTGATCTTCAAGCAGGCCACGGTCAAGGGCTTCTGGGGCAGCAAAGTCAGCCAGGCGATGGCACCGGACGACAAACGGCGTCTGGTCGGCGAGCTGCTGCAGCTGGCGGCCAACGGCGGCCTGAGCCTGCCCGTGGAAGGGGTGTACGGTCTGGAGGACGTGGCCGCCGCGGCGCGTGCCAGCCTCGAAGCGGGTCGCAGCGGCAAGGTGCTGCTGCGGCCCTGAGTCGGGCCGCGGACGGGGGTGAGGAAAGCGTTCGTGACCGCACGCGCGTTGGGGTTCCGTGCGTGGCTGGCTCGCCCGCGCCTGTGCCGGCCGCTGCGGTGACGATGATAAAATCCGCGTTTCCCCGCCACCCGACGCGAGCACGCCATGAACGACGCCACCTTCTACCCGATCGGCACCCCCGGCCAGCCGTGGGGGGCCGCGGAGAAGGCGCAGTGGCGTGCGCGCCAGGTGCCGCAGCGGCGCTATGCCGATGACGTGCTGCCGGCGGTGGAGGCCCTGCGCGATACGTTCGATGTCAGCCAGTACGGCACGCTCGAGTACGCGCCGGACCAGTACCCGCTGTTCGCCGTGCGCAGCCGCGACTGGAACCCGTCGTTGCCCACCATGCTGGTCACCGGGGGCATTCATGGGTACGAAACCAGCGGCGTGCAGGGCGCGCTGCAGTTCCTGCAGACGCGTGCTGCCGGGTACGCAGGCCGTGCCAATCTGCTGGTGGTGCCGTGTGTGAGCCCGTGGGGCTATGAGCGCATCCAGCGTTGGAACGCCGATGCGATCGATCCGAACCGCTCCTTCGTGCCCAACAGCCCGGCCGCCGAATCGGCGGCGTTGACCGCTCTGGTCGCGCCGTTGCGCGGCAGTATCGTGATGCACATCGATCTGCATGAGACCACCGACACCGATGAAACCGAGTTCCGCCCGGCGCTGGCCGCGCGCGACGGCAAACCGTTCGAGCCGGGCCTGATCCCGGACGGCTTCTATCTGGTCGATGACACCGAAAACCCGCAGCCGGCCTTCCAGACTGCGGTGAATGCAGCGGTGGAGCAGGTGACCCATATCGCACCGGCCGACGACAAGGGCGAGATCATCGGCTCGCCGGTGGTGGCGCCGGGGGTGATCGAGTACCCCCTGAAGAAGCTGGGCCTGTGCGCCAGCGTGAGCGGCGCCCGCTACACCACCACGACCGAGGTGTACCCGGACAGCCCGCGTGCCACCCCGCAGCAGTGCAACGATGCGCAGGTGGCGGCGATCTGCGCGGCGATCGACTACGCGCTGACGCACTGAAGGCACCGCTGCGTCGCCGTGGGTGCGATCCAGTCGCCTTTGCGACCCGGTCACGCCTCGCGCGTGGCCCGGAACTGGTCCAGCAGCCACAGGGCTGCCGGCCCCAGCGGCGCATCCCTGGACCACACGGCATCGCAGGCGACCAGCCGCGGCCAGCCGGGCAGGGCGAGTTCGCGAAGCTGGCCGCGCCCGTAGCGGGCCACCAGCGCACGCGGCAGTTCGGCCCAGCCGAAGCCGTCTTCGGCCATCTCCAGCACCATCAGATAGTCCGAGGCGGCCCATGTCCGGCCGCGTGGCTGGCCGTTGCGTCGTTCATTGCCGCTCAGGCAGATCTGCCGGTGGCCGGCCAGATCTGCCTCATCGATGGCAGGGCGCTGCGCCAGAGCATGGCCGTGGGCAACGAACACGGCCATCTCGGCGCGCAGCGGCACCGCCCGTACCGCCAGACCGGCGGGATAGGCGGCCTGCTGCGGCAGCAACCCCAGATGGGCGCGGCCGCGCTGCACCGCGTCCAGCACATCCTCGCCCTCGGCATCCAGCCACTCCAGCTCGATGTCCGGAAAGCGCTGCTCGAAGCGCCGCAACAGGTGATGGGCGGGGTCGATCTGGTAAATGTCGGAGAACACCAGGCTCAAGCGCGGCTCCACCACATCGGCGAGGCGGATGCTGAGCTGCTCCAGGCGGTCGGCCGCGGCCAGCACGTCCTGCACATGGCCGAGTACCTTGCAACCGTCGTTGGTCAGTACGGGGTAGCGGCCACTGCGATCGAACAGGGTCAGCCCGAGGTCGGCTTCCAGCGTGGCGATCGCGGTGCTGATGGTGGACTGGGTCTTCTTCAGGCGGCGTGCTGCGGCGGAGAACGAGCCCAGCGCGGCGGCTTCGACGAACGCATGCAGGGATTCCGGGCTGTAGCGCATTGACGTATCGCCTTTTACGATGGAATCCATCTTTGATGTGATGGAATTGACGATGATAATAGGCGCCTCACCCGGGCGCCATCGCCCGTTCCGCGCATCCGCCGTTCCGGCCGATGCCCCGGTACCCCCGCGTCAGCAGGGCGCGCGCCGGCTGACATCAAGGAGCTCTCCATGCACACACAGGTGCATTCCCCGTCCCGTGCCCGTGGCGGCCTGACCGCTTGGTCCTGTCTGGTCGTGGCGATCATCGCCGAAGTGGTCGGCACCTCGTTCATGGCCCATGCCGCCCGTCATGGCGGCTACCTCGGCTATGCCGTGATGGCGGCCGCACTGGCCGTGTCGTACTACTTTCTGGCGCTGTCGGTGCGCGGCATCGCGGTCGGTGTGGCCTATGCAGTGTGGGAGGGCCTTGGCCTGACCCTGCTGACCCTGGTGGGCATCCTGGTGTTCAAGGACAGTCTGTCGCTGCAGCAGGCGCTCGGCCTGGCAATGGCGGCCGTCGGCATCGTCTGCGTCACGCTGGGCGAGGAGCACGGGCCGTGAACCTCACCGCATTCCTGTTCGTGCTGTGCTCGGCACTGATCGATATCGCCGCCAACATGATGGTCGCCAAGTCCGATGGCTTCCGCAGGCCGGGATGGGGCATCGGCGCCATCGTGCTGGTCTGGGTCGCGTTTGCGCTGCTCGGCCAGGCGGTCAGAACGCTCGACCTGGCCACGGCCTATGCGATGTGGGGCGCCATCGGCGTGATCGGCACCGCCGTGTGCGGCCGGGTGCTGTTCGGCAATCGCCTGCGCCCGATCGGCTGGGTGGGCATCGCTCTGGTCACCGGTGCCGTCGTGGTGCTGTCCAGCCACTGATCGGGGTCAGCGGAACAGTTGGTTCAATACAGCGCCGGAGGCCGCATCGGCGAACCCGTCGAAGCGGCCTTCGTCCCTCAGCAGCTGCGAGGCCCGCATCATCCCGCCCCACGCGGTCCGTGCCATCGCACCGCCCACGCTGACCCGGCGTACGCCCATGTCGGCGATGTCCTGCAGGGTGTAGGGTACCGCGCTGCCCACCAGCAGGTTGACCGGTCGCGGTGCCACCGCGGCGACCACGGCCTGGATCTGTCCGGCGGTGGTGATGCCGGGGGCATACAGGCAGTCCGCACCGGCGGCCGCGTAGGCGCGCAGGCGGGTGATGGCATCGTCCAGGTCGGGGCGGCCTACGAAGAAGTTCTCCGCGCGGCCGACCAGAATCACGTCTTCACCGGACGCGTCGATCGCATCGCGCGCTGCGCGTACCCGTGCCACCGCCTCATCCAGCGTGCGCAGCGGGTGTGCCGGGTCCGGTCCGGCATCCTCGATGGAAATGCCGGCCACGCCGGTGGCGATGGCGCGCGCCACGTTGTGGCCCACCGCCTCGAGACTGCCGAAGCCGTCGCCGAAGTCCGCGTTCACCGGCAGCGGCGTGGCCGCTGCCAGCGCGTGCAGGTGCTCCAACGTAGCCTCCAGTGACAGCTCGCCGTCGGCGTTGCCGTGGCTCCACGCGACCCCCGAACTGGTGCTGGCCAGCGCCGGGAAGCCGAGGCTGTGCAGGTAGCGCGCGCTTCCCACGTCCCACGGGTTGGGCAGCACGAAGCAGCCGTGGTCGTGCAACGTGCGGAAGGCCGCGCGGCGCGGGCGCGGATCGAAGGAAAGTGCCGTCATCGTGCGCATCCGGTAAGCAGGGGGCCGATGGTAGCGCCAGCGCGGGCCGTTCAGAACGCGAGCGTGCCACCGTTGTTGTCGGAGGAGCGCGTGCAGCCGCCGCGGTCGAGCAGATTCTCGACGCCGATCCCCAGCATCAGGTCGTGCCGTCCGGGCCCGACGTCGCAGCCAGCTCGGGCTGCAGCAGCGCTGCCATCCAGTCCAGGAACGCCGCCGCCCGACGCGGCAGGTGGCGCCGCTGGGCGTAGAGCAGGCTCACCGGCATGGGTTCGGCCACGCACTGCGGAAGGATCTCCACCAGCGCGCCACTGGCCAGCGCCTGTCGGGCACCCAGACGGGGTACCTGGATGATGCCGAGCCCGGCCAGCGCCGCGGCGGTATAGCTCTCGCCACTGTTGACCGTTACCGCGCCGTGCATCGGCAGGGTCCGGTAGCGCTGCCCGTCGTGGTACTCGAAGCCGGGCGGGCGCTGGCCCAGCGTGCCCACATAGTGGACCAGCGCGTGAGCGGACAGATCGGCCAGCGCATGCGGCACGCCTCTCGCCGCGAGGTAGGCCGGGCTGGCGCAGTTGACGATGTGCATCCAGCCCAGCGGCCGTGCGACCAGGGTGTTGTCGTCGAGCGGTCCGACCCGGACCACGCAGTCAAAGCCTTCGCGGATCAGATCGACGCGGCGGTCGGTGCCGCTCAGTTCGATCTCGATCCCCGGGTGCCGGGCCAGGAAGTCAGGCAGGTGCGGGATCACCAGGTGCCGGGCCAGGCCGCTGGACATGTCCACCCGCAGCCGGCCCGTCAGTTGGCCGGTATCGCGGCGGAACATGCCCTGCAGCTCTTCGATGTCATCGAGCAGGTCGCGGGCGCGCTGCTGGAACCGGGCGCCGTCGGCGGTGAGTTGGACCCGGCGCGTGGTCCGGTGCAGCAACTGCACACCGACCTCGGCCTCCAGCCGCTGGACCGCCAGCGACACCGAGGCCTTGGGCAGGCCGAGCGTATCGGCGGCGCCGGTGAACGAGCCCAGTTCGGCGACACGCAGGAAGCTGCGGAGCTGGTCGAGGCGATCCACGGATTGTTCGCTCTGGTTGGACAGTAAAATCAGGATCGCGCGATTTATCCAGCCCGGCAACACCAATACGCTGCACCTCTACCCACGCAGGAGAGTGAGATGAGCGTTCAGAACCGTATCGTGCTGGTGACTGGCGGGAGCCGTGGCCTCGGGCGCAATGCCGCATTGGCCCTGGCCGCCGACGGCGCCGATGTGATCCTGACCTACCGCAGCCAGGCCGATGCCGCCCACCGGGTGGTGGCGGATGTCCAGGCGCTGGGTCGCCGCGCGGCGGCCCTGCCGCTGGACATGGCCAGCAGCGCCAGCTTCGGCGACTTCGCCGGACGCGTGCGTGACACGCTGCAGGGCTGGGGCGCGTCCCACCTGCAGGGCCTGCTCAACAACGCAGGCGAAGGTCTCTACGCGCCCATCGCCGAGACCACGCCGGACCAGTTCGATCATCTGGTGGCCGTGCATCTGAAAGGGCCGTACTTCCTGACCCAGGCGCTGTTGCCGTTGATTGCCGATGGCGGTCGCATCCTCAATGTCTCCAGTGGCCTGGCCCGCTTCTCGCTGCCAGGCAGCTCAGCCTACGCCATGATGAAGGGCGGGGTGGAGGTGTTCACCCGTTACCTGGCCAAGGAGCTGGGCGAACGTGGCATCAGCGCCAACACGCTGGCACCGGGCGCGATCGAGACCGATTTCGGTGGCGGCCGCGTGCGTGACAACGCGCAGACCAATGCGATGGTCGCCTCGATCACCGCACTTGGCCGCGCCGGGCAGCCCGATGACATCGGGCCTGTCGCGGCAATGCTGTTGTCGCCCGGTACCGGCTGGATCAATGCACAGCGGGTGGAAGCGTCCGGCGGCATGTTCGTGTGAGCGCGGCGGACGTGCGGCCGCCGGTCGCACGTCCGCAAACGGGTCGTATTCTCAGCAAGCCGCTATCATGGTGGGTTCCGATGACTGCGACGCCGAGTGTGACGTGAACGCAAAACCTCCGATGCACCCGATGGGCCGTGTGTTCGCCACCGTCGCCTTCATCGAAGCCCTGACCTGGGCCGGCCTGCTGATCGGCATGTACTTCAAGTACCAGGCCGCCGATCCGAGCCCGGTCGGCGTGCGCCTGTTCGGGCCGCTGCACGGGATCGCCTTCCTGGCGTATGTCGTGGTTACCGTGCTGGCTGCAGTGAAACTGCGCTGGCCGTGGTGGGCCGCGTTGGTGGCGTTGGCCGCCGCCATCCCGCCGCTGGTCACCCTGCCGCTGGAGGGGTGGTTCAAGCGCCGCGGCCTGCTGGCCGCCCGCGCCCGGTAACCAGGTCGGCGCGCCGGGGGAGCGGCTGGAAACCGCCGCTACATCCCGGTGCCGCCCGCCGCCACTGCAGCGCGGATCTGCTGCGGTGTCTGGAAGCCAGGCAGCCGGGACACTTCGTGCCCGTCACGCACCAGTTGCAGCGTCGGGGTCTGGCGCAGCCCAAGGCTGCGGAAGAATGCCTCGCCGAGCGTTTCCAGCTTCACGTTGAGCAGCACCACGCCCTCGGCCTGTGGGGTCGCGGCGAACGCGGCCAGCGACAGCGCCAGCATCCGGCAGCCGGGGCAGTTGTCCTTGTGGAAATCGACCAGCACGGTCGGGTGCGCGCGCAGCGCGGCGTGGTAATCATCCGGCGTGGTGGCGTGCAGGGTCAGCATGGCGCAGGGCCTCGATGGCGGCCGATACGTGATCGGCCCAGTGGTGGATGGTGCGGGTGTCGGCATCGCCGTGCGGCATCTGCTCGATCTCCAGAACCGGGTGCGGGGAACCGAAGAACCGCGCCAGCCGATGCGCCGCACCGCAGTAATACTCCTGGCCCCATTGGGTCTCGCCGGTACCAAACACCGCCACGCGCGCTGCCGGCGGCATTCCGGGGCCGTCGTGCAGCGTGGCGACGAACTGCTTCATCTCGGCCGGCGTGCGGCCGGCATTGTCGGTCCAGCAGCCCAGCAGCAGCGCATCGCGCGGCTGTCCAATGTCCGCTGCGTGCGCGCCGTCCACCTCCACGCACCGCACCACATGCCCGTGCATGCGCAGCCGTGCCGTCACGATGCGCGCGACCTCGCGGGTGTTGCCACTCAGGGAGGCATAGGCGAGCAGTACATGCATCGGCGTGGCCTACAGATCGTCGAAACCGTTGTCCGAACTGGTCTTCTTGTAGCTGGCATTGCGCATCTCGAAGAAGTCCGTCTTGGTCTCGGTGAAATTGTCGGCGTAGGCCTTGATCCACGGCATCACGTTGACAGTGGTATCGCTGTACAGCTTCTCGATGCCGAGCATGCCGGCCATTTTGTTGGCGCGGTACTTCACGTAGCGGATCATCTCGTCCACGTCGATGCCGTCGATACCGTCCAGCACTTCGCCGGTCCAGCGTGTTTCCAGCGCGATGGCGTGCTCGAACGCGTCGTGTACGTAGGCGGTGAGCTGTTCGCCCTGCAGTTGCTGGTTCTCGCCGACGATGGCGCGGATCAGCTCGCTGATGAACTTGGTGTGCGCCAGTTCGTCGCGGTTGATGAAGCTGATGATCTTGCCGGTACCGGTCATGCGGTTCTGCCGCACCAGGTTGTAGAAGAACGCGAACCCGGAATAGAAATTGATGCCCTCCAGGATCGACGACTGGATCAGCGCGCGGATCAGCGTCTCGGCGGTCTTCCCGCGCATGAAGTCGTCGTAGGACTGCATGATCGGCGTGTTGCGCGCCAGGATCGTCGGATGGGTCCGCGCCAGCTCGAACACCCGGTTCTGATCGGCCAACCCGGCAATGGAGGCCAGTACATAGCTGTAGCTCTCGTTGTGGATCACCTCCTGCTGGCCGATGATCGCCGCGTTGGCGTGGGCGGCCGGGTCGGTGATGTACTCGGCCACGTTGTAGATGAAGCGGGTCTGCGGCGAATCCAGCGTGGCCAGCAGACCGATGATCGAGTCGTACGCATTCTTTTCGCGGGCCGACAGCTCGCCGTACTGGCGGGCGTCGCCCTTCATGTCCACTTCGTCGGGAATCCAGAAGTTGGTCGACAGCTCCTTGTACGCCCGGTAGAAGGACGGGTAGGGGATGTCGTTCCAGTTGAGGATGCCACTGGTGCGGCCGTTGATGATCCCGGTGGAGCGGTTGGGATGGCGCGGTTCGAGGATCCTGATGCGTTCGAGCGGCGTTGCCATGAGGTGTCCGGAGTTGATCCCCCTGCGGCAGGGGGGGCCGCGAAGCGGCGGGGTGTGGGTACCGGTGGGGAGGCGGTGCGGAGGCGCCGTGCTAGCTCCCGCACCATTCGCATTCGTCGATATCGATATCGTTCGAGCGCACGTAGTACGTCGTCTTGAGGCCTTCGCGCCACGCGCTCATGTGCAGCGCGAGCAGGGTGCTGGCGCGGATGGTGCTGGGCACATACAGGTTGAAGCTGATCGACTGGTCCACGTGGCGCTGGCGGCGCGCGTTCTGCCGGATGCTGGCGAACTGGTCCAGCCGGTAGGCCCCTTTTTCGTAGTAAGGGTAGGTGTCCAGCGACAGGCCCGGCGCGGCCACCGGGCGCCGGAAGTCCTTCTTTTCCTCGTAGTAGAACGCCCCGTACACCGGGTCGATCGAGGCGCTGGAGCCGGCGATCTGCGCGGTGCTCATATTGGGGGCCACAGCCATCAGCCAGCCGTTGCGCAGCCCGTGCACGCCGACCTGCGCGGCCAGCTCCTGCCAGGCCGGGCTGTCGTAACCACGGGCGCGGAAGTACTCGCCGTTGTGCCAGTCGCTGCCGAGGAAGGCGCTGTAGCGTCCCTTTTCCTCGGCCAGGCGCATGCTGGCCTGGATGGCCAGGTAATTGATGCGCTCGTACAGCGTGTCGGCGTAGTCCTCGGCCTGGCGCGCGTCCCACGCGATGTGCTGCTGGGCCAGCAGATGGTGCCAGCCGAAGGTCCCCAGCCCGATCGCACGGTACTTGCGGTTGGTGATGGTGGCCTGCGGCACCGGCAACTGGTTGAGGTCGATGACGTTGTCGAGCATGCGCACCTGGATCGGTACCAGCCGCTCCAGGACATCGCTGGACAACAGGTCCGGCGCCGCAGTCACCGCGCGGCCGAGGTTGATCGAAGACAGGTTGCACACCACGAAATCGCCGGCCTGGCGCGTGGTGACGATCTGGTCGCCGCTGATCATTTCCTGGATCAGCCGCGTCGGGCTCATATTCTGCAGAATCTCGGTGCACAGGTTGCTGGAGTACACCTTGCCGGCATGCTTGTTGGGGTTCATCCGGTTCACTTCGTCCCGGTAGAACATGAAGGGGTTGCCGGTCTCCAGCTGGCTGACCATGATCCGCTTGAACAGATCGATCGCCTTGATCGTGCGCCGCCCGATGCGCTCGTCGGCCACCACCTCGGCGTAGCGGTCGCGGAAACTGCCCTGGCCGCGCTGTTCGTCGTGGAAGTCCTGCAGGTACCAGCCCTTGATCCGCTTGACCTCGTGCGGATCGAACAGATACCAGTCGCCGCGCCGCTCGACGGCCTCCATGAACAGATCCGGCAGGCATACCGAGGTGAACACATCGTGCGCGCGCAGGCGCTGATCGCCGTTGTTCAGGCGCAGGTCGAGGAAGTTCTCGATATCGCGGTGCCACACATCCAGGTACACCGCGATGGCGCCCTTGCGCTGGCCAAGCTGATCCACGCTGACGGCCGTGTTGTTGAGCTGTTTGATCCACGGCACCACGCCGCCGGAGGAATTGGCGACGCCGCGGATCGATGCGCCGGCCGAGCGCACATAGCCCAGGTACGCGCCTACGCCGCCGCCGTGCTTGGAGACCCGCGCCACGTCGGTATTGGAGTCGTAGATGCCCTGCAGGCTGTCGTCGACAGTATCGATGAAGCACGACGACAACTGGCCAGCCACCTTGCCGGCATTGGCCAGGGTCGGGGTGGCCACTGTCATGTACAGGTGCGACAGCGCCCAGTACGCTTCGCGCACCAGCAGCATGCGCCGGCGCCGGCTGCGGTCGCCACTGCGGTGCTCGTGCTGCATCAGGTACAGCGCGATGGTCAGCCAACGCTCCTGCGGCAGCTCGTACACGGCGCGCGAGTGATCGGTGGCCAGGTAGCGGGTGGCCAGCAGATACAGCCCGTTGTAGGCGAACAGCAGGTCGCGGTCCGGCTCGATCATCCGGCCGGCTTCCTCCAGTTCTTCCTTGGAATATGCCTTGAGGATGTCGATGGAATACACATTGCGGTCGGCCAGGCTCTCCTGGAGACCCACGTAGGAGCCGTATCTGAGAGCCGCATCGTAGAACCGGTTCTTGCTGGCGCGCTTGTACAGTCGGCGCAGGTACAGGCGTGCGGCGAAGTGCTCCCATTCCGGCGCGGTGAGATCCACGCGCGATTCCGCTTCGCGGATCAGCAGGTCCACCATCTCATCGGCGCTCAGCTGCTGCCGGCGCGCGAGCAGGGCCAACACGCCGTCCCGATAGCCGGCCAGGTCCAGCTGCGGGAACTCGGCGTGTACGGTCTGCAGCGTCCGCTCCAGGCGCTGCCGGTCGAACGGCATGCGGCGGTTGCCGCCTTCCTTGGTAATCCACAGGGCCGTATCGGCCGCAGGCAGGGCCGGGTCCGGCAGCGTGCAGCTGTCGGCGGCGGCGGAGGTGTCTTCGTTGCTCATCGGAATTCCATGCAGGACGCGGTTGTCGTGGCGCGATGCGCGCATCGCGGCGGCCGGTCGGGCGTCATGGAGGCGGTGTCCTGCGGGGGCAGGTGGTCGGAACCGGTGCGGACCGGCGACCTCGGGTGTGCTTCCAGACGTCGTTCGCGGGGTCACGCCGTGCGGGGTGCAGGGACGTGACGGAACACCGGGCCTGGCGGAAGCGGGGAGCCGATGAACACAACATAGTGTGGGTCTGCCTCATCGTCAACATCATATGTTGGGCTGTCGCCCAACAAGAGGTGACCAAATGCCGCAGTCCAACGCTGCGGCGGCGCCTACCGCCAGCGGCGCCTTTCCAGGATCACGGTGCGGTCGTGAACCAGTTGGGCGTGCAGCCGTGCGTAGGCCATGTCGGTGAACGCGGCGGCCATCGGCGAGGCCGCCGCATCGCGTGCGGTCTGCGCCCGTGCGGCATCCAGGTTGTCGCTGCGCAGTGCGAGGTCGGCCAGCACGATCACCCGGCCCGGCTGCACCTCCACATAGCCGCCCGATACGTAGATGTGCATCGGATGCGCCTCGGCGACCGGATGGATCGTGAGCATGCCTTCGCGCAGCGTGCTGAGCAGGGGCGTGTGCTGTGCCATGACACCGAACTCGCCCTGGCTGCCGGGCAGTCGCACCTCGCGCACGTCGCCGGACCACAGTTCGCCGGTCAGGCTGATCACCTGCAGCGCGACAGGGTGCGTCGTCGTCGCGATGAACGCCGGCAGCGCCGTGGTCGGGCGGGGGGTAGCCATGATGGTGCACCAGGTCGAGGTGCACCGAGCTTAGCCGCGTGCCTGTGTGCGCGAATTGATGACTGAACGTCCGCCATCGTCATCGCCATTTCGCGAATGCGAACTGTTATCATTTGATCCGATAGCCACATTGATCACCGATCAGTGAAGCCGATCAATCAACGCGCGTGGGCGGATCCGCGCGCGCCATCCATTCTGATTGGCAGTGGTCCTCATGCACGCACGCTCCACGGTTTCTGGACTTCCCGCGCTGGTATTCGCCGCGCTCGTCGGCACGATGGCGATGATGTCCTTCGTCGCGGTGATCGGTCCGGTGGTGCGCCTGCTTGGCCTCGCCGAATGGCACGCCGGTCTTTCCGTGACGGCTGCGGGAGTGCTGTGGATGCTGTCGGCACGACGCTGGGGCATGCTCAGCGACCGGATCGGCCGGAAGCGGGTGCTGTTGATCGCGCTGGCCGCCTACGCGGCGATCTACGTGTTGATGGCGGTCTTTGTCGACAACGCGTTGCAGTCCCCGCCCGCGTTGTGGGTGTCGGTGCTTGCGCTGGTCGGCACACGGGCACTGGTGGGCCTGTTCTACGCCGCTGTGCCGCCGACCGCGGCCGCGCTGGTTGCTGACGAGGCCGCGCCCGGCCAGCGGGCGGGGGCGATGGCCAAACTGGGGTCGGCCAATGCACTGGGCATGGTGGTCGGCCCTGCCGTCGCAGGCTGGATCGCATTCCAGCATCTGTCGCTGACGCTGTACATCGCCGCACTGCTGCCGGTGCTCGCGTTTGCGGTGATCGCGTGGCGGTTGCCTGCCCACGGGCCCGCAGCACCCCGCCAGGACGGGCCGCGACCACGTCTGGCCTGGGGCGATGCGCGCCTGCGACTGCCCGTGCTGGCGGTCTTCGCTGCAATGATCTCGGTCACCATCGCGCAGGTCACAGTGGGCTTCTTTGCGATCGACCGGCTGCAGCTGTCGCCGGCCGATGGCGCCCGTGTGGCGGGGTTGGCGCTGACGGCCGTGGGCGTGGGCCTGATCCTCGCGCAGGTGCTGGTGATGAAGCTGTCGCATATTCCGCCGCGACGCTGGATTGCGGTGGGCGCATTGATCGCCGCGATCGGTTTCGCATCGGTCGCGGCGGTGGCAACGTCGTGGCAGCTGCTGCTGGCCTACGCTGTCGCCGCGTTCGGCATGGGCTTCGTGTTCCCCAATTTCCAGGCGCTTGCCGCCGACTCGGTCGAGGCCGGCGAGCAGGGCGCAGCGGCCGGCACAGTGGCCGCCGTGCAGGGCCTGGGCATGGTGATCGGACCGATGGTGGGTACCCTGATGTATCAGTGGTCGCCCAGCGCGCCGTATCTGCTGGTCGGCGTCCTGCTCCTGCTGCTGGCGACGGCGGCAGCCCTGCACGGCCGCGGCGGTGCCGCATGAGCGGGACGCTCGCCGCCGGGGCACTCCGGGATGACGTGGCCGAGGCGGTCGGCCCGGCGCAGGACGCACCACTGTTCCTGCTGCGCGCTCCCCGGCGCAGCCTCGCCGCGCACGGCTGCCGCGCCCGGCTGCCGGCCGGCACCACTGCGACGCTGGCAGAACGCGTCGCCCGGTTCTTCGCCAGCGCCAGGCCTGGCCCTGCGCTGCTGGTGGGTGCGCTGCCGTTCGACCCGGATGGGGACGACGCACTGTTCCAGCCCGGCAGCATGACGGACACGCTGCCGCCCGCGCCGCCCGCTGCGCCGGCCACGGTTGCCGACCTGCGGGCCGAGCCCGGCGGGGCCGCGTATGCGCAGGCGGTAGCAGACGCCGTCACGGTACTGCGCAGCCCCGGTGCCATGCTGCAGAAGGTGGTGCTGGCGCGCAGCCTGCGCGTGGCCAGCATCCAGCCGGTCGTGCCGACCGCGCTGGCCGCGCGACTGGGCCGTGACCCGAGCGTGGCGACGTACGTGGTGCCGCTGCCCGATCCCGGGGACGCGCCGGCCTGGTTGGTCGGCGCCACGCCCGAGCTGCTGGTGTCCCGCCGCGGGCCGCTGGTGTACTCGCATCCGCTGGCCGGCTCCGCGCGCCGCTGCGCCGATCCCGACGAGGACGCGCGCGCGGCCGAGGCGCTGCTGGCATCGACCAAGGACCATGACGAGCACCGCCATGTGGTCGAGGCGATCGTGGCCGCGCTGGCGCCGGTGTGCGAACACGTCGAGGCAACCGCGCAGCCATCGTTGCATGCCACGGCCAGCATGTGGCACCTCGGCACACGCATCCAGGCCCGGTTGAAGGACCCGTCCACGACAGTTGCCTCGCTGGTCGCGCGCCTGCACCCCACGCCGGCGGTCTGTGGCACGCCGCAGCGCCTGGCACTGGACACGATCCGTTCGCTGGAGCCGGTGCCCCGCGGGTTCTACGCGGGCGCGGTTGGCTGGACCGATGCGCAGGGCGATGGCGACTGGTATGTCGCCATCCGCTGCGCGCGGGTGCAGGGCCGACAGGTGCGGCTGTATGCCGGCGCCGGCGTGGTGGCCGGTTCGGACCCCGCTGACGAGCTGGCCGAGACCGCTGCCAAGTTCACCGCACTGCTGACCGCGCTCGGTGTCAGCGATGCCCCAACGACATGAAGCACCCGGAGCCTGCGATGACCGCCGCCCCCCCTTCTGGCAGACCCCCGCTGCGGCAGACCTGGCCGCCGGCCTTGGTGGCCCGCTACCGCGCTGCCGGCTACTGGCGCGGCGAGACCTTTCCAGGTTTTCTGCGCGAGCGGGCGCAGCAGCATCCCGACCGCATTGCGGTAGTGGGCGGTGACCTCCGTCTGACCTATGCGCAGCTGTGGCAGGAGGCAGGGCGCATCGGTGCCGGCCTCCTCGCGCTGGGCCTGCAGCCGGGTGACCGCGTGCTGGTGCAGCTCGGCAACGAGCCGGCATTCATCAGCGTCGTGTGCGCCCTGTTCCGCGCCGGCCTGGTGCCGGTGTATGCCCTGCCGGCACACCGCATCGGCGAAGTGGCGCACCTGGCCGCCAAGGCCGACGCAGGTGCATTCATCACCTCGGCCGTGCGCGATGGTTTTGACCACCGCAGCCTCGCGCGCGACGTGCAGGCGCAGGTGCCGTCGGTCCGCCATGTGGTCATCGCCGGAGAGGCCGAAGACTATTCTGCGCTGGATGACCTGGCCGGTGACCCGGCGCAATTGCCCGGCGATCCGGACCCGCAGTCCGTGGCGTTCCTGCAGATCTCCGGCGGCAGTACCGGCCTGCCCAAGCTGATCCCGCGTACCCACGACGACTACATCTATTCGTTCCGGGCCAGCAACGGCATCTGCGGCATCAACCAGGACAGCGTGTACCTGGTGGCACTGCCGGCCGCGCACAACTTCCCGATGAGTTCGCCCGGCTTCTTCGGCGCGCTGTATGCCGGTGCGCGGGTGGTGCTCAGCGCCGGTGCCGGGCCGGACGTGGCGTTTCCGCTGATCGCCCGCGAGGGAGTCACCTGCGTTGGGCTGGTGCCGCCGCTGGCACTGCTGTGGGCGCAGGCGGCGCAGACCACCGTGCATGACCTGTCCAGCCTGCAGGTGGTGCAGGTGGGCGGTGCCAAGCTGGTGCCGGAGGCGGCGCGGCGCGTGGTTGCCGGCCTCGGCTGCCAGCTGCAGCAGGTGTTCGGCATGGCCGAAGGACTGGTCAACTACACGCGCCTGCACGATCCCGAGGACCGTGTGCTCACCACCCAGGGTCGGCCGATCAGCCCTGACGACGAGGTGCTGGTGGTGGACGGGGAGGGCCGTCCGGTTGCCGACGGCGAGACCGGCGATCTGCTGACCCGCGGCCCCTACACGATCCGTGCGTACCACAACGATCCGGTCGCCAATGCGCGCAGCTTCACCGAGGACGGCTTCTACCGCACCGGCGACCGTGTGCAGCGCGTCGACGGCGGGTACCTGGTGGTACAGGGCAGGGCCAGCGACCATATCAACCGGGCCGGCGAGAAGGTGTCTGCCGAAGAGATCGAGGACCACCTTCTCGCCCATGCGGGCGTCTTCGATGCGGCGGTGGTGTCCCTGCCGGACCCTCACCTTGGCGAGCGCAGCTGCGCATTCGTGATCGCGCGTGGCGCGCCGTTGACCGGGCCGGCGCTGAAAGCGTGGGTGCGGGGGCGCGGACTGGCGGCGTTCAAGGTGCCGGACCAGATCGTGTTCGTCGACGCATTCGATACCACAGCGGTGGGCAAGGTCAGCCGCCGCGAACTGCGCGCTCACCTGCGCGCGCGTTTCCTGCAACCCGATGGAGTTTCGCCCTGATGGCACTGCCGACAATTCACGCGTATCCCTTGCCGCAGGCCGACGAGCTGCCGGCAGCTCGAGGCCCCTGGCGGCCAGACGCCGCGCGCGTGGCACTGCTGGTGCACGACATGCAGCAGTATTTCCTGGCCGCGTTCGCGCCGGACGCATCGCCGTTGGCACCGGCGGTGGCCAATATCGAGCGCCTGCTGGTGCAGTGCCGTGCACGCGGCATCCCGGTCTTCTACACGGCACAGCGCGGGCAGCAGGATCGACGCGACCGGGGCCTGCAGGCCGATCTCTGGGGGCCGGGCATGTCCGCCACCGCCGCGCACGAGACCATTCTCGACGCGGTCGCGCCCGCCGCCGGGGACCACGTGCTGGTCAAGCACCGCTACAGCGCCTTCCAGCGCAGCAATCTGCAGACGCTGATGCGTGCACGCGGCCGCGACCAGCTGCTGGTCACCGGGGTGTATGCGCACATCGGCTGTACCGCTACCGTGCTGGAGGCGTTCCAGCACGACATCGAGGCCTTCATTGCCGCCGACGCGGTCGCTGACTTCTCGCGCGATGACCACGACATGGCGATGCGCTGGATCGCGCGCACCTGCGGCGTGCCGATGACCACCGCGCAGCTGCTGGAGGCATTGGCATGAGCGTGCCGTCGCCATTGACGCTGGAACGGATGCGTGCGGATATCGCGGGCATGCTGCATGAAGCCCCCGACGCCGTGGGCGACGACGACCACCTGATCGACCTCGGGCTGGATTCGATGCGCGTGCTTGGCCTGGTGCTGGCCTGGAGCAACACCGGCATCGCGCTGGAGTTCAGCCACCTCGCCGAACACACCACGCTGCGCGCATGGTGGGCCGTGGTGCAGCGCCTGCAGGGCGCCGCCACGGCATGAACGCTCCGCACGCACCGGAGCGCCACGCGCTGACCGAGGCGCAGACCGGGCTGTGGTATGCCCAGGCAGTAGCGGCCGAAGCGGCGGCGTTCAACACCGCCCACGTAGTGTGGATTGACGGTGCGCTGGACGAGCCGGCCTTCGCCGCCGCTGTGGGCGTGGCCGTCGCCGAGACCGATGCGCTGGCGCTGAGATTCGCCGAGACCGACGATGGCGTGCCGGTGCAATGGGTGGATCCCGCCCAGCGTCCGCGCCTGGAATACGTGGATGTGTCGGCGCATGAAGAACCCGAGCAGGCCGCGCGCCAGGGCATGGACGACGACCGTCTGCGCGCGGTGGACCCGCGGCGCGACCGCCTGGCCGTGCAACGCCTGTATCGTCTCGGGCCGGCACGCTTCGCCTGGTACCTGCGGGCTCACCACCTGGCGACCGATGGCTATGGCATGGCGCTGTTCTGCGAACGGGTCAGCGCGCTGTATGCCGCCAGCAGGACGGCAGCGCCGGCGCCGGTGCCGCTCGCACCGCTGCGGCCGGTGCTGGACGAGGATATCGACTACCGCGACAGCCAGCGACGGGGCGACGACGCGGCGTATTGGCATGCCTACCTGCAGGCGGCTCCGCCGGTGGATGGCCCGGGCGGTCGGACTGCCGCAGCCTGCGCGGACGCGCTGCGGATCGAGCGCGAGGTCGAGCCGGCATGGTTGGTACGGGTGCAGGCCGCGTCCACCCGGACCGGCGTGCCGTGGCCGGACCTGCTGACCGCGCTTGTGGCGGCGTATTGCCAGCGCATGGCCGGTGCGGATGAAACCGTCGTGGGCGTGCCCTATATGGGACGGCTGGGCAGCGCCTCGGCGCGCGTTCCGGCGATGGTGATGAACGTGCTGCCCCTGCGCGTTGCCGGGGGCGCCGAGCCGGTGGCGACCTTCATCGCCGGCGTTGCCCGCGACCTGACCCGCGCACGTCGGCATGGCCGCTATCGCGGTGAGCAGCTGCGCCGTGATCTCGGGCGTGTGGGTGCACAGCGCCGCCTGCATGGACCGCTGGTGAACCTGCAGCCGTTCTATCGCCCGCTGCCACTCGCGGGCGTGGCTACCCGGCTGCAGGTGCTGGGGACCGGGCCGGTGGACGATCTCACCCTCGGGTTCCGCGGCGATGGTGGTAGCCGGCTGACGCTGGAAGTCGAGGCAAATCCCGCGTTGTACAGCCCGCTCCAGGCGCAGGCGCATGCCACGCGCCTGCTGCATTTCGTGACCCGCGCTCTGGATGCCCTGGACGCCCACGGTGCAATGGACGATATCGCCCTGGCCACGCCGGCGGAAGCACACTGGGGCGTGGTGGAGACCAACGCCACCGCCCATCCGCTGCCCGACACCCCCTTGGCGGCGCTGCTGGACGCTGGCATGGCGCTCCAGCCCGACGCCCCCGCCGTTGTCTTCGGCGCAACCAGGCTCAGCCATGCCGTGCTTGAGCAGCGCAGCCGCGCACTGGCGCTGCAGTTGCGTGCCCTCGGGGCCGGCCCTGGTACCCACGTGGCGATCGCCTTGCCGCGCTCGCTGGATCTGGTGGTGGCGCTGGTGGCCGTCGTGCGGGCCGGCGCTGCGTACCTGCCGTTGGACCTGGACCACCCGCCGGAGCGTCTCGCGCGCATCCTGCGCTCGGCCGCGCCGATCTGTGTGCTCGCCGAGGCCGAGGCGGCCATTCGCCTCGACGGCGCGGCCGTGGTTTCGCCCGCGCAATGGGCACGGGAGCCAGGCGCCGCTCTTGCGCCGCTGGCCGGACCGGCAGATGCGGCCTACGTGATCTATACCTCCGGCTCCACCGGCGAGCCCAAGGGCGTGGTGATCGAACACCGCGCCATCGTCAATCGCCTGCTGTGGATGCGTGACCACTACGGCATCAGCGCCGACGACCGCATTCTGCAGAAGACCCCCGCCACCTTTGACGTGTCGGTCTGGGAGTTCTTCCTGCCGGTGCTTTGCGGTGCGGTGCTGGTCGTGGCGCCGCCCGACGCGCACCGCGATCCGATACTGCTCGCCGACCTCGTGCGCACCCACGCCATCACTACGCTGCATTTCGTGCCGTCGATGCTGGCGGCATGGCTGGCTACCCCGGCCGTACATGGGCTGGCGCTTCGCCGCGTGTTCACCAGTGGCGAAGCGCTCGATGCCGAGCTGCGCGACCGCTTCCACGCCACGCTCAACGCCGAGCTGCACAACCTTTACGGGCCCACGGAGGCCGCAGTGGATGTGAGCTGGTGGCCCGCCGGGCCAACCGATGCCGCGCGCCCCGTGCCGATCGGTTTCCCGGTCTGGAACACCCGCCTGTACGTGTTGGACGCGCGCCTGCGTCCGCTGCCACCGGGCGTGACCGGCGAGCTGTACCTGGGCGGCGTGCAACTCGCCCGCGGCTACCTCGGCCGTGACGACCTCACCAACGAACGCTTTCTTGCCGACCCGTTCCTGCCGGGCGAGCGCATCTACCGCACCGGCGATCTCGCGCGCCGGCGCGAGGATGGCGCGGTGGACTATCTCGGCCGCACCGACAACCAGATCAAACTGCGCGGGCTGCGCATCGAACTGGGCGAGATCCAGTCCGCGTTGTGCAGCGCGCCGGGCGTCGAGCGGGCCGAAGTCCTGCTGCGCGAAGACCGTCCGGGCGAACGGCGACTGGTTGCCTACGTGGGCGGTGCGCCGCTGGACGTCACGGCGCTGCGCGCCCACGTGGCCGGTCTGGTACCGGACTACATGCTGCCCGCCGCGTTCGTACACATGGCCCAATGGCCGGTGACCGCCAACGGCAAGCTCGATCGCGCGGCGCTGCCGGCGCCGGCCGGCCCCGACAGCCACGGTTGTCCGTCGCGCACCCCGACGGAGCACGCGCTGGTGGCGCTGTTCGCGCAGGTGCTGCGCCACGACGCGCCGATCGGGATCGACGCCGACTTCTTCGCGCTGGGGGGGGATTCGCTCAGCGCGGTCCACCTGCTGCTGGCGATCCAGGCGCGTTGGCGCTGCGACCTGGGCCTGGGCGCAGTGTTCGCCACACCGACCGTGGCCGGGCTGGCGGCCCGGATCGACGCGCCGCCACAGACGGCCGATCACGGCCTTGCACCGTTGATCCGCTTGGCCACGGGCACCGACGCGCGCGCACCGCTGTTCGTGGTCCATCCTGCAGGCGGCATTGCCTGGAACTACCGCGACCTGGCGCGCAGCCTGGACCCGACCCGCGATGTATTCGGCCTGCAATCGCCGGCGCTGGACCCGGCGCGGGACCTTCCGGACAGCATCGAGGCGCTGGCGGACGCGTACGTGGCGCGGGTGCAGGCGCAGGCTCCGGAAGGCCCGGTGCACCTGCTGGGCTGGTCGGTGGGCGGCATCGTCGCCCAGGCGATGGCCGTCGCACTGCAGGCGCAGGGCAGGGCGGTGGGCATGCTGGCCTTGCTGGATGCCTATCCCAGCGACTGCTGGCGCGCGGAGCCCGAACCCGACCCGGTGGCAGCGCTGCGTGCGCTGCTGGCCATCGCCGGTCATGACCCGGACGCGCATCCCGAGCTGGACAGTCGCGAGCGCATTCTCGCCTTCCTGCGCCGCAGCGACAGCGCGCTCGGCAACCTGCCGGGCGTGGTGCTCGATGGCGTGGTGCGTGCGGTGACCGGCACCAACCAGCTGATCCGCGCCCATCACCATGCCCGCTATGATGGCCCGCTGCTGCACGTGCGCGCAGGGCTGGACCACGCCCATCGGCCGCATCTGCAGTCCAGCCTGTGGGCGCCGCATGCGGCCGTCGTCGAAACGATCGAGCTGCCGTTCCTGCATGCCGAGCTGACCGGTCGCGATGCGGTGGCACAGTTGGCCCCCGCGCTGTCGGCACGTCTGCAGCAGTGGGACGCCACACAGGAGGCATCCAGGTGAAACTGACGGGATTTGAAGGGACTGTGGCCGTGGTTACCGGCGCCGCAGGCGGCATCGGCGCAGCACTGGTGAGGCTGCTGCTGGACAGCGGCTGCATCGTGGTGGCCACCGACCGCGACGCGACGATGCTGCCGGCGTCGACGCGCACGCTGCACACGCGGACGCTGGACGTGGCCGATGCCCGCGCTGTCGACGCGCTGGTCGCGTGGACCGAGACCACGCTCGGGCCGATCGGGTTCGGCGTCAACGTGGCCGGTGTGCTCCAGGTGGGAACCGTTGCCGACACCGACGATGCACAGTGGCGGCACGTATTCGCGGTCAACACCGACGGCGTATTCCATCTGGGCCGGGCGTTGGCGCGGGTGATGACGCCGCGTCGTCGCGGCGCCATTGTCACGGTCAGTTCCAATGCGGCCGGCGTACCGCGTCACGGTATGGCGGCCTACGCCGCATCGAAGGCTGCCGCTACCATGTTCACCCGCTGCCTGGGTCTGGAGCTGGCGCCGCTCGGCATCCGCTGCAACATCGTCGCGCCCGGCTCGACCCTGACGCCGATGCAGACCGGCATGTGGGCCGACGAAAGTGGCGCCCAGGCCGTGATCGATGGCAATCCCGGTGCGTACAAGGCCGGCATCCCGCTGCGCAAGCTGGCCACGCCGGACGACATCGCGCAGGCCGTGATGTTCCTGTTGTCCGACCAGGCCGGCCACATCGCCATGAGCGATCTGTACGTGGACGGCGGCGCTACCCTGCGCGGCTGAGGGTTTGACAATGAGCAGGGATCTGGAAGCGGACGCGCTACCGCGGTGCCACACCGTGGCTGTTTGCACGGGTGACACTTGCCGCCTGCAGCTTTCATCTCCTCCCAGTGCGTAACAGAGGTCGTGAAGCACGTCGGATGACACCGTAGAATTGGCGTCCAGACGCAATTGCGAAGGACTCGAGCTGAGGAATGGATTGGATTACCGAACAGTTGGAGTTTTCACCGAAGGCCGGTGACGTGATTCATCACTATTGCAGTGCTGAAACCTTCCTTTCCATCCTCACTCACCGCACCATTCGCTTGTCCGACATTCAGTGCATGAATGATCGTGGTGAGCGGATCTGGGGAAGGGAGATCATCGGGCAGGTGGCGCTGGCGGTGTCCGCCGGCAAGGCCTACGCGGCCGATTTCGTCCGAGGTCTCGCAGCTGCGATCGATTTCTGGCAGATCAATTCCATTGCCGCCGCCGCCTGCTTCTCTCTACATCCGGATTCACTCGGTCAGTGGCGAGGTTACGCGGAGGATGGAAGCGGATTCTCGATTGGATTCGACGCATGCGCAATGACGGCTGTTGACCGTCTAAGTTCAGTGCATTGCGTCTACGATCCCGAGGATATCCGGAAGAAGATCGAGTTCAGTGTCAACGCGATCTATCAGCGCTTTGCAAGCAACCTTGCAAGGAGTGGCTGCCAATGGGCTGACGGGACGGAGGTTCTTGATCTCGGTTCTGAGGTGAAGGAATCCGCCGGAGCTTACGCAACGCCGTGGCACGATAGAGACACGATGTTTCTATGCGTAAGCCTGACCCGAGCATTGGAATCCTTCAAACATCCGGCTTTCGAGCAGGAGGGCGAAATCCGACTTACCCACATCGTACATCGCGTTGAATCGGGAGCGGCGTTCCGCCTGGAGTCTGCCAACAAGAAGATGACCGAGCCAAGAATTCAGTTCCGGCTCCGGAACGGGGTGCCTGCGCCATTCCTTGATTTTCCGCTACCCGGCAATGACGAGCGTGGGCACCCGATAAGAGACGTCATTCTCGGCCCAAAGAACCCTGCCTCGCCTGAGCAGATTTCGGTCATGCTGGAAACAATGCGCTTCCCGGACGTCCGGGTACGTCGATCCAGTGCGCCGTACTGCTAGGTCGAACGGTGGCGTGCCGGTAGAGCGCGCCGGTGCGGGCGCGCGCTTAGGAAAACATCACCCGGGCTTGCGTGCACGCGGCCGGCGCGGCTTGCCAGGTGAGGGCCTGGGGCCCTCCTTTCCGCCCAGCAGGCCGCCCTGCTGCAGGTGTTCCATCCAGGCCAGCGCGTCGACGTAGGCCATGAAGTGGCGCAGATAGCCGGGGGCCAATTCGCCCATGCGGGTCATGGCGCGGTGAATGAGCACGGCCGAGTTCAGCGGTCCGCCGTCGCCCGGTCCCTGCGCCAGCGACTGCCGGACCTGGCTGCGCGTGCGCACCGCCGTCCACAGGGCCTGGAACTCGGCAACGGCCGGCATCGCCGGAAAGGCCGTGGGTGTTGATGATGGAGCTTCGGACAGCCGATCGGCGCCCGGGGCGCCGGCGGCCTGCGCCCGCAGCGCCCCGCGCAGGGCGTGCAGCGCGGCCTGGCCAGGCCGTGTGCCGGGGGCCGTAGCAGGGGCGGCAGGTACTGGGATGGTCAGCGCCTGCGCATACGCGGCAACGCGGGTGGCCAGCGTCTGCTCCAGCTGCGCGCGCGCCGCGCCGTCATGGTCCTGCGCACGCTCTGCCAGCGACTGCATCGCCTGCAGCCGCCACGGCGTGTGGCCGGCGGCGGGCTGCGCCAGCCACTCGGCCAGTTGCGCGCGTGGATCGGTCCGATCAGTGCGCATCGCGCGGTGCCGACGGGCGGGGCATCGGGGCGATCTCCACCCGGCGATTGCGCGCGCGGCCTTCCTCGTCGGCGTTGGAGCCCACCGGCTGCTCCGCGCCGAATGCCGCCGCGAAGACCGCATTGGCCGGCACGCCCTCGGCAATCAACGCGCGTGTCACGGTCAACGCACGTTCGGCCGACAGCGCCCAGTTGTCGGCGAACTGGCGGTTGCCTTCACGCACCTGGCGGTCGTCGGTGAAGCCGCTCACCATCAGGATCTCCTCGCGCGAGGCGAGGTAGCCGGCCAGCGGCGCCGCCAGGCTGTGCAGCAGTTCGCGGCCTTCAGGCTGCAACTGGTCGGAGTTCAGCGCGAACAGCACGCTGCCGCGGATGCCGATGCGACCATCCACCAGCGTGACGCGGCCAGCCGCCAACGGCACCGCCAGTGCCTGTTCCAGGCTCTGGCGACGCTGGGCCTCGGCCTGGCGTTGTTTGACCTCCTGGTCCAGCCGGTCGGACAGCTCCACCTGCAGCACCACCACGCCGACCAGAATCAGCACGAATGCGCCCAGCAGCACCGACATCAGGTCGCCGAAGGCGGCCCAGATCGGCGCACCGGACTCGCCGTCGGACTCGATCTCTCCGCTCATGCGGTTTCCGTTTCCGCGGCGGTGCCGCGACCGGCGAGGGCCTGCAGCTCCTCGATGATCTGTTTCTGGGAAAGCACGCTGAGATCGATCACTTCACGCGCCTGCGCCACGTAGTAGGCCAACTGGTCGTCGCTGCGCGCCAGCGTGGTCTCCAGCGCGCCGGCGATCTGCTCCAGGCGTTCGCCCAGGCCCTGGCTGGAACTGCCGAAGGTATGCATCGCCGCACCGAACGCATCGGCCAGGCTGGCCACGTCCACGGCACTGCCGGCGACCTGTGCCGCCACTGCGTCGAGTTTGCCGGTTTCGGCGGCGATGTGGTCGGTGAAACGGCTGCCCACGCGTTCCATCAGCTCGGCGGAGGTGCTGACCAGCGCATCGACCGCGCCACGCTGCTCTGTGGACGCGTGGTTGACGGCATCGAGCAGCGTCCCCAGCGTGGCCAGCAGATGGCTGCGTTCCTCCAGCATCGCGGTGTCGTGGACCATGCTGTCGGAGAGCTTCTGGCGCAGTTCGGCCACCACGTCGGCCGCCGCCTTCGGCGCTTCCGACGCGGCCTGCACGAGGCGCGAGATTTCGCTGATGGTGTCGCTGGCGTGCGCCTGGGCCTGCGCGGTGATGCGCTCGGCGGTGACGGCCAGGGTGTCGCAGATCGCCTGCTGGCGCTGCGCGATCTGATCCCCGGTACGCTCCCAGCGGTCGCCCAGGCGGGCCGACAGCGAGTCGAAGGCGGCAGTCCAGGTGGTCAGGCGCAGCGCGTCGCGCGACTCCAGCGCTGCCTGCAGGCCGGCGTGGGACTGCTGCATCGCCTCGATCAACGACAGGCTGCGCGCCTCCAGCGCGTCCGCAGCGGCGGCCAACGCCTGCTGGTTGCGCTCCACCAGTGCCGCGTTGACGCTGTCCTGGCGCGCCAGTGCGTCCTGCCAGGCAGTGGCGGCGCCGGCAGTACCCGCGTCCAGTCGCAGTGCAAGCGCATCCAGCAGGTCGGTCGCACGTTGATCGTGGCGCTCGCCGAACCGGGCCAGTGCCGTGGCGAGCTGGGAGAGCAACGCGGCCTGGGTCTGCGACTGTGCGTCCAGACCGGCCTGCCAGGTGTCGGCCGAGGCCTGCAGGCGCGTGGACACCGCATCGAGCAGCGCGACGGTGCGGGCGTCGTCACGCGTTGCCGCTGCGGCGAGGTCGGCGCGCAGGGCGCTGGCCAGTGCCGCGCCGGCGTCCTGCTGTTCGCTGGCAAGCGCGTGCTGCGCTGCCTGCTGGGCGGCTACGCTGCGTTCCCACTGCTGCACCGTGTCCTGCAGGCGGGCGGACACCGACTCCACCAGTGTGCCGATCCGGCGATCGTGGTGCTCGGCGAAGGCGCCCAAGGCGTCACGCATATCGCTGGCCAACGCCGACTGGGCGTCACGTTGCGCGCCGAGCGCAGTGCGCCACTGGTCCGCCGCCTCTGTGCGGCTGGCCTCGAAACCTGCGCTGAGGCCATCCAGTTGACGTTGCACGGCGTCGCGCACCGCTGTCTGCAGCGCCGTGTTCTCGCGGACGATGCCGGTGAGCGTGCCTTCCAGCAGCGGCTGCAGCACATCGCCGATGGCCCGGGCGCTGTCGGCGACGCCGGTCTGCAGCGTGGCCTGTACCGCGTCGGCGAAGCGGGCGTGGTCGGCGTCCATGCGGGCATGGAAGGCCTCCTGGCTGGCGAGCAGCCGCTCGCTCGCCGCCGTACTGCTCTGTTCAATGGCCTGCGTCATCGCCTGCAGGCGCTCGACCAGGGTGGGCAGCACGCCGGCCTGCTGCTCCAGCAGGCGCAGGGTTTCGCTGCGCTGGTGCGCCTGCGAATGCACGTGCAGCGTAGTCGCGATCTGGCCATCGAGCCCCTGCACGGCGAGCAGACGCTCGCGTCGGCACAGCGCGGACAGCAGGCCGAGCATGGCCGAGGTGGCCACGCCGGCGATCGACGTGCCGAATGCAACGGCCAGCCCCTCCACCGGTGCGCCAAGCGACCCGCGGATGGCCTGCAGGTCGGTGGCGTGGGCCAGCGCCAGGCCGGTGCCACGCAGGGTGGCCATCATGCCCAGCAGCGTGCCGAGCATGCCGAGCAGCACCAGCAGGCCGACCAGGTACGGGGTGAGCGTGGGTGCCGGCAGCGCGATGCGCTCGCCTTCCACCCGCAGACGGACCGCATGGCGCAGGGCCGGCGGCACGCGCTGCAGCCAGCCGGCCAGGCCCTCGTTGGCCGCCGACACGTCACGTACGGCCGCCTCCAGCGCCCGCGTGCCCTGCCGGTAGCGGTACAGTTCCACACCGCCGGCGAGATAACACGCGCCGATCAACAGGGCGACCGCCGCACCGACCGGGTTGGAACCGACATAGCCGGCGCCGATCCAGCAGACCGCAGTCAGGCCGAGGAGGAAGACAACAAGGTAGAGGCTGTTCTTGAACATGGGGTCCCAGTTATCGGGGCCGAAGCGCTGCAAGCAGGCCTTCGATCGGTTGGAAACGAACGTCCAGCTCGGCCATCGCGACGTTCTGCATATCGATGCGGAACGCGGTGCGCCAGGTGGAAACGAGGGGTGGGTCAGTGGCCGGTTCCGCCGTCGGCGCAGGCTCGGCCGCGTCCTGCAGACGCTGGAAGTGCGCAGCGAGCAGGTCGGGGATGCCGGCCAGCAGGGCGTTCTCGCGCGGGCTCAGGGTCTGTTCCATGACCGCGTCGATCTCCGCCAGCCGCGCCAGCGCCGGCGACCGTGCCGCAAGCATGTCGCGCAGGCGGCCACGCAGCCGCCCGGTCGCGGCCATCATCGCCCGCTGCTGGGCCTGGTAGCGCCGGCTGAACACGGCCGCGTCCGCGCCTTCGGCCACCGCGCGCTCCGTCTCGGCGTCCTGCTGCAGCGAGGCCATCAACGTCGCGCGGACACGGACGCACGCCGCGTCCTCGGCGGCGTCGAACACCGAGGCAGGCGCGGGGGCAGGGGGCAGGCGGCCGTCGAGCGCGCGCGACAACGCCACCGCCCGGGTCCAGTCCACCCATTGGCTCAGGCGGTCGGACAGGTCGGGGCTGGACAGCGCGATCCCGCCGTCCATGAGCCCGGACAGCAGGCGGATGAAGGCCGGGCCCGCTACAGGCGTCCGGTGCGGCGTAATGGGCATGATCCCGCGTAAAAACGGCGAATTTTACACGTGATCGGCAGGGGGCGCCGGTTTCGGGCGTTCAGCCGGCAGCGCTGGGTGCGGCCTTGCGCCGCAGGGGCCGGCGGCGCATCGCGTATCATCGGCCCTCGTTTTTCCTGTGCCTCCGGTCGCCGCTCCTGGCCATGTCGTCTTCACCGTCCACCCCGAACCCGGCCGCCGCCGATGATGGCGATGCGCTGCGGTTCTGCAGCACCTGCGCCTTCTCCGACGCCTGTGCGTCGCAGGGCTACGACAAGAGCGCGCTCTCCGAGCTGCATGTGCTGGTGGACCATGTGGGCCCGTTCCATGCCGGCGAGCCGGTGTTCCGCGCAGGGGAACCGTTCGACGCCATCGCCGCGGTCCGTGCCGGCATGGTCAAGACCACCGTCATTGACAGCCAGGGCCACGAGCAGGTGCTGGGGTTCAGCCTGCCGGGCGAGGTGATCGGCCTCAATGCCATTCATGACGGGCGCTATCCCTGCGATGCGGTAGCACTGGACACCGTCTACCTGTGCCGGTTCTCGTTTCCGCGCATGAGCCTGCTGGCGACCCGCATGCCCGGCCTGCAGGCGCGGCTGTTCAGCCTGCTCAGCGCCGAAATCGGCAAGGTGGCGATGCTGGCGGCCAATCACCGCACCGACGCGCGGGTGGCGGCGTTCCTGCTGGACTTGTCCGGCCGCTATGCGCGTCGGGGTTTCTCGGCCACCCGCTTCACGCTGATGATGGCTCGTACCGACATCGCCAACTACCTGCGCATGGCGCCGGAGACCACCACACGTGTGCTGCGGCGCCTGCAGGACGATGGTCTGATCGAAATCCGGCAGCGCGACGTGCTGCTGCGGCGGCCGGATCGACTTGCCGCGCTGGTGGCGTCGGCCGACGCCGGATGAGCCTGGGTTACCGCCGGGGTCAGTACAGCTCGCAGTGCAGCCGCCCCTGCGCGGCCAGCGCCTCCCAGCCGTGCGGCGACCCGGTAGCCGCCACGACGCCGTCGATGGCGCCGCGTACTGCTGCCTCAAGGTGCCGGCGGTTGCCGCACAGATACAGGTGGGCGCCCCGGTCGAGCCATGCAGCGATGGGCGCAGCGTGGTCGCCGATCGCATCCTGCACGTAGTACTTGGCCTGCCCGTCACGGGAGAACGCGGTCAGCAGCGCCGTCAGGTGTCCGGCCTGCTGCCAGGCCAGCAACTGCGCGCGGTACAGGAAATCATCCGCGCGGCGCTTCTCGCCGAACACCAGGCAGATCTCGCGCCGCCGGTCGCCGGCCGCCATCTCCTGGACCAGGCCCATCAACGGCGCGATGCCCGTACCGGTACCGATCAGCAGCAGCGGGCACTCCGGGTCATCGGGCAGGCGGAAACCGGGATTGGCGCGGCAGTAGACCCGAACCGACCCGGTGCCCTGCAGCAGCGTTCCGGTGCCGGCCCCGCGCCGTTCGCGGCCACGCCGGGTGTAGCGGACCTCGCGTACACACAGCGCGACCTGTGCCTGCCCACCGGCCGAAGCGATGGAGTACGCGCGGGGCAGACAGGGCGACAGCAGGGCCGCAAGCCGCTGCAGCGGAACGGTGTCCGGATGGGCGTGGTCCTGCAGGATATCCAGCAGGTCATGTCCGTGCAGGTAGGCCTCCAGCGCGGCACGCTGGCTGCTCTTGAGCAGCTGCCTGAGCGGCTCGCTGCCGCCCAGCCGGGCGATCTCGCGCAGCACGGCGCGTCCGGGCAACCGCAGTTCACGGTCGGCCAGGACGAGAGCCGCCCGGGAGTCGCCGTACCACGCCGCCAGCGCCTGCAACAGCGCCGGGTCGTTGTCGGGGATCACATGCAGCGTGTCGCCTGCCTGATGGACGATGCCGCTGCCGGTGAGGTCCAGGGTGATGTGCCACGCGGCGGGATCGGACCGGCTCAGGCGTTCGCGCGCCACGATCGGGGCGTTGAACGCATGGTCCTGTCCGTACGCCGTCACCTGCAGGCAGAGATCCTGCGCCGCCGTGCCGTTGCCGGCCAGCACCTCCCCCAGTGCCGGGGCCCAGCGGTCAAAAAACGCCGGATAGCATGCATCGGCGTCCACCCGCTGCAGCAGGGGAAGGGCATTGCGCTCGCCCAGCAACGCATCGAGCGCCTTGCTGAAACCGCAGAAGCGCGGGTAGCCGGTGTCGCCCAGCCCGAACACGGCATAGCGCAGACCCTGCAGGCTGTGCGCCTGGCGCAGTGCCGCGACGAAGCGCTCGCCGTTGGCCGGCGGCTCTCCATCGCCGAATGAACTGGCTACAGCCACCAGCACATCGCCGTGGCCAAGCTGCGCCACGTCGATATCATTCAGCGCCAGCACCTCGGGCGAGTGGCCGTGCAGTGCAGGGTGGTCCGCCAGGCGCCGGGCCAAAGCACGCGCCGTCCCCGACTCGGAGCCGTAGCCGAGCAGAACGCGCTGGATCGGCGCCATCGCGTTCATGCAGCGGCATAAGCGTCGTCGAACTTCTCCTTGCTGAACTCGACGGCGTCGAAATCAGCCATGAGATCGTTCACCACGCGTCGGATGCTGATGTAGGCGGTGATGTTCCCTTCCGGGTCGAACAGCGGCTGCACGGTCGTATCGACGACATAGAGGACGCCGCCCTTGCCCAGATTCGGCACGATGCCGGTCCAGATGCCGCCGGCCTTGATGGTGTCCCACATGTCCTTGTAGACGGCCTTGGGCACGTCGGGGTGCCGCACGATGCTGTGCGGCTGCCCGATCAGTTCTTCGCGCCGGAAGCCGGTGAGCGTGCAGAACAGGTCGTTGGCGTAGGTGATGGTGCCCTGCAGGTCGGTGGTGGAGATCACCATGACATTGTCGAGGGCCTGCAGCAGCTGGGTGGAGTCGGGACGGTAGTGCATGACGGGTTCCTGTTGCGGGTGTCGTTGGGGCCGCGCGGCCGGCGATCGGTGCGGCGACGTCGTGTCCTGCATAGAAATACGGCAGCGCCAGGACGCCCGCGTTGACATTGGTCAAGCGACTGCCGCATGGGTGTGCGACATGGCGTCGCAGGGCAGCGGAACGGCAGTGTCGAGCCGCGCTGGATGGCTGCACCGCAGGTTGCAACACACGGTCGTACGCACTGTCTGCCGCTCGCGTACATCTTCGTCTGCACCGCCGCCTGCGGCCTGGAGGAGACGACATGGAGGACGAGGTCACCGCGGCCGTGCATCGCGCGTATCGCGCCGGACTGCCGCTCGAGGAGCAGATGCGGGCATTGGTCGGCGAGCTGGCGCTGCACGTGCGGGCGGTGGAGGCAACCGTGATTGTTCCGGCCGCGCACCCGGTGCATCTGCGTGCCGCGTCGCCTCGCCTGCGGGCGGGCGCGACCGTGCAGCGCTGCTTCCCGCTCGCCTATGCGGGTGTGCCGCTGGGCGAGTTTCGGCTGGGCTGGACGGGCGCGGCGCCCGGCCCCGACGTCCTGCGCTTCTGCGTGCTGTTCGCCCATCGCTGCGCGCTGCTGGTCAAACGCCATGAGCTGCAGGCGTGGGCCGTGTCGCGGTTGTCGCGACCGTTGCTGCTGGTCGGCGTCTGCGCGGCGCGCACCCGTCTTGATGCCTTCGTGGAGAAGGCCGCCTGCAGCCGCCTGCCGGTGATCCTGCACGGTGAATTCGGCACTGACACTGCCGAACTGGCCGCTGCGATCCATGCAGCCGGGCCCTGCCACGATGCGCCTTTCGTGGAGATCCAGTGCGCCGATCCGTCCGGCGCGCCGGCGCAGTGGTTCGAACAGGCACAGGACGGCAGCCTGTTCCTCAACGGTGTCGACGCGCTGCCGCTGGCCGTGCAGGTGCAGTTGCCGCACCGCATCCATTGCCTGCAGAGCCAGCGCCTGCAGGGACCTGCCGGCAGGCGGTGCCGGGTTATCGCCTCGTGCAGCAGCGACCTGTCGCAGCGCGTGCGGGAGGGAAGGTTCTCGCAGACCCTGTTGGCCGAACTGAACTTTCTGGTGGCTGACGTGCCGCCCCTGCGCGAGCGACCGGGCGAACTGGATGGCCTGGTGCACATGCTGCTCGCCCGGCATGGCTTCGATCCTGCGGCGCTGGTCACCGACGCACTGCTCGCCACGCTGCGCGGGCACACCTGGCCGGAAAACCTCTTCGAGCTGGAACGGGTGGTGGTTCGCCGGGCCGCGCTGGGCGAGGGGGAGCCGCTGCGCGGCAGTGGGCCGTCCGCACCCCCTGCTGATGCCGTCGCCGGTTTCGTGACGCCGCGCCTGGGGCGCCCGGCCGCCCATTGGGCCGGCATCGCACTGCAGGGCGATGCGGCGGCGTTGTACCCGCTGCACGATGCCGTGCGGCGTGCCGTGCTGTTTCTCGGCGAACACCATGCCGAGCCGCTGTCGTTGGGGCTGCTCGCCCGCGAGGTGCACGTCAGTCCGTCGCACCTGGGCTACCTGCTGCGCACCGAGCTGGGCACCTCGTTCAAACCGCTGCTGCAATGCCTGCGCATCGAGCAGGCCAAGCGACTGCTGTGCGAGCAGCCGCGTCTGCGTATCACCGAGATCGCACAGCGTGTGGGCTTTGGCGATCTCAGCCACTTCGAGCGCAGCTTCCGCCGCCAGGTCGGCGCCTGCCCCCGCGCGTACCGACGCGGTGGGCAGGCGTGACGGTGAATCAGTCGACGACGAGAAGACTGCGGATCGCGTCGTGCTGACGGCTCAACGCGGTTCGCACCAGATAGTCTTCGATCAGCGCTGCAGCGGCTTTGCGCTGCGCGTCCATGTCAAGCAACGAGGCATATTCAATGCCAGCGTGATCAGGATCCCGCTGGAACGGCGCCTGCAACGCGGAGGCACTGGTCAGCGTAAGGAACGTGGTCGCTTTGTGCCCGTCGAACACCACGAAGGTGCACTCATAGCTGGGTCCACCCGGTCGCGGCGTGTTGTGGGATTGCCACTCAACCTTGATTCCCTTTCCCGGCACGTCATCCTGGCTCGACTTGCGCTTGGATGCGCCCAACGCCCGTGCGAACTCCGCGGTATCGAATCCAATGATGTCTTCGTAACTGGCCCGAATCACGGCGGCAGCATCGATTCCGCAAAAACCGATTCGATCGATGGCCAGATACGGATTCTCAGCCAATGCCCTGAACATCGCCAGGTCGTCACTGTATGCAAAGGAGAGCAGTACAGTGTCACCAAATGTCCGCCTCATCGTTTCCAGCGTCCTCCGCAGGCGTTGCCGGCCCTGGGTGATGCGCTCGGCCGACGCCGTGCTGACATGTCCCTTCCAGAAGTTCCCGTCGCTCGCGGCGGTACGCTGGGCGATGGAATCCATCAGCGCCTTGCACATGTCTTCAGCGCTGTCGCCTTCGGCGGCAACGGTATCACCTGCCATCGCGTTCACCGTGTCGCGGAAGCCAGCCTGGCGCTCAGGCGTTGTATAGCTCTGGTATATCTGCCCGATGCGCTGGAGGCGTTTTGGCAGCTTGTCCGCATGGTGTGAGGATTTGTCTGCCACCTCACAGATCATGGTCAGGTTCTCGCGCAGGTGGTAGTCCAGGTCCGGCAGGGGCAACGTGACGCCCATATCGGTGCCCGGGACGATCCTGAGTCGATTGCGCTCCAGGTCGGACCAGGTGGCCACCGCTTCGATGGTGTCCCGGCGGGGCAGGGTGACGTCGATCAGCTCCATCAGGATGGGACGCGAGCTCAGGTTCGGGTCCGGCCCTGCGCCTGCGCCGTTCTGACGCTCGCCGTGCCAGGTGTATCCCAGGCGGTGAAGCGCAAACGGTTTGATTCCGTCGTTGAGAAGGATGCCGGGCAGGAGCGTGGGCGAAGGGATCGTTTCGTCGCTGAGCTGTCGCCGGTCATCGGTCCACAGCCCGAGACGATCGCGATCGAAGACCCGTCTCAACGTTTGCGGTGAATCACAGGCAAGCGTGTAGTTGACGGTCGCGTCGGCGGGCAGGGCTTCAGTGACGGGACGCAGTGGCGATACATCCTGTGGCCGCGCATTGATCGCGGTTGCAACCTTGAGCCCTGCAGTCCGCAGTGCATCGATCAGGATGTCTTCGATGTCACCGTACAGGCTGTTCTGGATTGTCGCAGGCAACCACGGATCGATGATGGCCTGGGTGTCCCAGTCCGACTTTCCCACGCCGAAAAGATCATGGTCACCGCGCGATATCGCCATGATCGCATCGAACGCATTGCCGCCCTTGATGTAGAACCGTACGGCGCGGGGCGCTTTCCGCAGGGGGAACTTTTCGCGCACGGATGCGTCGAGCTGATCGATCCTGTCGGCGATCTCGGCGAGCGATTCCACCAGTGCTTTGCGGATGCCGGGATGGTTGGCCGCGTTGTTGATCAGTGCGGTGAGGCGACGACTGAACTCGCGACGCACCTCGCGCTGGGCGCTTGTCTCTTTCATTGGGGATCCTCCTTGCCCGACGCCGCGCCCATCGCCTGGTCGGCCTCGCGGATGGCGGCCTCCATCGCGGCGTCGGCGGCGCTGTCGGCCTGCTGCATCGCGCGGGTGGCGGCGTCCATCGCCTGCGCCATTGCATCCGTCGCGCCAGGCAGGCCCTGCATCGCCCTCTGCACAGCGGCATCGCTCTCGGCCATCGCCTTGTCCACCAGGGTCTGGGCCATCAGCAGGGTGTCCTGCATCAGCGCAGGGCCGCTGGGGGGCGCAGGCGTGGTTGGCGCACCTGGCGCCGGGGTAGGGGTGTCGTCGACCATGTTCGGTTCTCCTTGGCGGCGGGATGCGGAGCGAAAGGAACGGGCAGGTGATGCCGGCGTGGCGGCCTGCAGGGTGGCCAGCGCGTCGCGCAGCGCCTGTTCGGCATCGGCCAGCGCACGGCTGGCGCCATCCACTGCAGCGCGCCGCCCCTGTTGCACGGCCTCCTGGGCGGCGGCCGTTGCGGTGGCCAGCCGCTCGGCCTGTGCGTCGCGCGCGACGGCGCTCATGCGGGGGGTGCCTCGGGCGCGACACCTGCGGTGGGCGCGGGGCCGAAGAACTGCAGCGAAACCACACCGTGGTCCACCTGCAGCACGGCGCGCACGCCATCGGCATCGATCTGGAACGTGCCGCGGCGTCCGTCCTGCGCGAGGCGGCCCTGGGTGGGGCGATGCGCGGTGAGGAAGGCCCGCGCGCGGTCCAGGTACGCGGTGGCTGCAGCCGCAGCCACCGGGGGATCGGCAAGGTCGCCGGACGTGTTCGCCGCCACCTGCTGTGCGGCCAGGGAAATGCGGTCGAAGCCCACGGGGCGATCCTGCAGCCAGGTGGCCAGGCTGGCCGCCACCTCGGCCGGAGACGGCAGGCCATCCACCTGCGGGCAGTCCAGCGCGCCGAGCAGCGCCGGCAGCAGCGCCTGCATCGTCGCCGTGGCGGCCTGTTCGCGCCCCTCCGGCGTGGAGGCCGACGATGCGCAGCGCGCATACAGGCGCAGGTAATCGCCGAATTCCACCGGCGTTCGTGCCTGCGCCGCCGCAAAGGCGCCGGCCTCCTTGATCACATCCAGCGGGATCCCCAGCGTCGGGCAGGCGATGACGGTCTCCGCCAGCGCCAGCGATTCACCGAAGTCCATGCACTGGAACAGCGGCGATGTCTCCAGCTGGAACTCGCGCAGCCCCAGCGTGCCGGTCATCAGATAGGCCATGTCGGCCAGGTAGTGATCGGTGCGGATACGGTGGATCTGCGCGTCCAGCACGTCGTCGTGCTCCCCGGCCTCATAGCGCGCCAACAGGTCCAGATCGTTTGGCCCCAGGGTCATCAGCTTGACCGGGCTGATCCGGGTCATCAGCCGCGGCAACAGGGTGAGCGGCGAGGCGTGCAGGCCGCTCTGGACGGTCTCCAGCAACAGCGTTTCATCGGCGAACGCATAGCGGCGGCTGGTCGATGCAAGCGCCCACGCCAGCCATTCGGGACCGCCGTCGATGAAGCGCAGCACCTGCTGGCAGCGTGGCGAGAGCTGTGCGGGGTCGGTAATGGTGCGGCCTGCCAGTGTCACGGTCATGGCGGTTCTCCTGGGACTCAGCCGGCCGGGAAATCTTTGAGCACGGTCGCGGCGGCGGTGCCGACGCGCGCGAAGTCGTCGGTGGCGCCCTGCATCAGCGACTGGGCCTGGGTCAGCGCCTTGGCGTACTTGTCTTCCCCGGTGGCCAGGTACTGCGCCATTGCGACGCCGGCCGCCGTGGTGGCGATGGTGGAGACATTGCGCAGCGCATCGGCTGCATCCTGCACGGCGATGGCCGCCGACTGCGCCACCGACTGGTACGCCTTGCCAGCGCCACTGGTGAGCACCACCTGTGGACTCATGGTGGCGAGCTGCACCTGGTTGATGACATCGATGACCTGGGCATTGACCTTGGTCGGGTCCATGAGAGTTCCTTGCTGGCGTCAGGAGGACGGGGTGTCGTTCGGATCGGACGCCGGCGCGGCAGGTGCCGGCGGAGGCGACGGCGGCGGCGAAGGCGGAGTGGCTGCGGCCGAGAGGTCGTGCAGGGTCTGCAGGTCTGCCTGCGCGGCGCTCGCGTTGGCGCTGCTCCCGGTGGCCTGCGCCTTGAGTGCGCCGATGGCGGCCTTGCCTTCCGCGGTGGCGGCGGCGATCACGGCGGCCGGCGGTGGCGGGATCGGCGGCGGGCCCGGCAGCGCAGCCACATTCGGCGGCGGCGGCGGTACGGGCGGCGGCGGTGGCGGCGGCACCGGGAACGGCGCGGAGATCATCTTGGCGCAGGCGGCGGTGATCGCCGCCGCGCTGATCATGCTCGCGCTCTGCTGGCGGTTGACCGCGTTGTGCATCGCATTGCCAAGTGTTTCCAGCAGTACGATGTCGAGCATCGCATGCGCCTGGCCGGGCGCCTGGCCGGCCGCGAGCGTCACAATGCCATTGACCGTATCGACGATCTGGCTGTTCATGGTTCCTGGGTCGCTCATGTCGACGTCGCTCCTTTCTGGATGATCATGGCAAGGGTCTGTGCGAGTGCGGCACCGGCCATGACCTGTCCGCGTTGCTGGTTGGCGATGGCGTTCTGCATGGCCAGGCCGAGCGAATCGGCCATCGTCAGGTAGGTCGCCACCATCGCGAAGGCGGGCGCCTGGCCAAGGGCCATCGCCGACCCTGCGTCGGTGATATCGACCAGGGCGGCGATGGCGGGGACGTCGGCCATGCCGTACGTTCCAGACCAGGGTGGTCCGGCACGTCAGGCGCGATCCCCCGCGCCTGCGGGCCGGATCAGCCCAGGCCCAGGATTTCCCGCGTGGCCACGCCGTTGGACGCGGTGTCGATCGCATACAGGGTGGACACCCCCTGCGTGGTCGACGCCTGCATGGTCACGTAGGACTGCTGCTGGTTGTTGGTCGCGTTGTGCGCGGCGTTGGACAACGCCTGGCTGGTGGCGACGAACAGGTTGCCCATCGCGATCGCCGGCGAATCGCCGAGGACCTTGGTGTTCACCTGCGAAACCGAATCGGTGATCTGGTTGTTGACGGCAGTGGGAAATGCCATGGTGGTTGCTCCTTGTGGGACGACTGCGGAATGGAAGGGTCCAGCGGCGGGTCACATCAGCCGAGGATCTTCCGGGTGGCGGCGCCGGTAGCGCCGGTATCGAGCGAGTAGAGCAGCGACACGCCCATCGTGGTCGCCGCCTGCGCGGTGACGTACATCTGCTGCTGCGCCAGCGTGGCGTTGTGCGCGGCGTTGGCCAGCGCCTGCGCGGTGGCCTGGTACAGGTTGCCCATCGCAGTGGCCGGGGCAGTGCCCAGCACCTGCAGGTTGGCCTGGGAGACCGAATCGGTGATCTGGTCGTTGACGGCGGTCGGGAATGCCATGTGCGCGACTCCTTGGCGTCAGGCGGGATTACGCGCCCAGGATCTGCTTGGTGGCCACGCCGGTGCTGGCGGTGTCCACGGCATACAGGGTGGCAACACCCATCGTGGTGGCGGCCTGGGCGGTCACATAGCTCTGCTGCTGCGCGTTGGTGGCGTTGTGCGCGGCATTGGCCAGCGCCTGGGCGGTTGCCTGGTACAGATTGCCCATCGCGATGGCCGGGGCGTCGCCCAGCACCTTGGTGTTGACCTGGGTCACCGAGTCGGTGATCTGGTTGTTGACGGCGGTCGGAAATGCCATGTAATGCTCCTTGTTATGCAGCGGTCAGTGATGCGCGATCAGCCCAGGCCACGAACGCCGGTGCTGAGGATTTCCTTGGTGGCCACGGCGGTGGAGGCGGTATCGATGGAGTACAGCGTGGCCACCCCCATCGTGGTGGCCGACTGCGCGGTCACGTAGCTCTGCTGTTGGGCGTTGGTGGCGTTGTGGGCAGCGTTGGCCAGCGCCTGCGCGGTGGCCTGGTACAGGTTGCCCATCGCGATCGCCGGCGCATCGCCGAGGACCTTGGTGTTGGCCTGGGTGACGGAATCGGTGATCTGGTCGTTGACGGCGGTCGGGAATGCCATGTGAATCTCCTGCGGTTGTGGGTAGGCAAGACGGCGGAACTTCACGGCGTCCGGGTCCTGCCGATCATTGGCCACCGGTCTGTCGCTGTGCCGGGGAGCGTCACGTGGCGGAAGGTCGTTGCACCGTGGGGTCACAGTAGGCCGACGACCGAAACGCCGATACGCGCCAATGACGGAAAATGCGGCGCCGATGACGGCAAAGCAGGGCGGTGCTGTCGGGAGAATCCCGACACTGATGCGCGATTGCGCTGTATTCACGCGATTGCGTGCCGCCACAGTGGTGCGGCAGGAGCGGATATGGAAGGATTGGGGCCACTACCCAGGGAACGGAGATGGCTGTGAAGCAGGAGAGTCTGGTGCAGGCGGCCATCATGGCGTCGCTGGAGGTCTACGGCGACCGCAATGCCGTGCATACCGATGTCTTTGCGCCCTACGCCAATCAGCAGGGCTACACGGGCGGCAAGTATCCGGGGGACATCATTGGCCTGCTCGACGGTGCGCGGATCCTGCTGCTGGAGGTCAAAGAGCTGGACTATAAGGCGGCCGTCCCCGTTCTGAAGCAGTTTGATCTCCTCCAGCACCTTCACTACTGCTGGCTGGAGCAGTGTGGGGTTGATGTGCAGTACGCCTACGCCGCCCGCGCAACGATGGCGTACTTCGCGCCTTTGCGGCGCCGCGAGTGGCCGTATTCCACGCTACATGTCACGCATGTCGCGCCGCCGGGAAAGTTGATGGATTCGATGGCAGGCATCAGTGCGAAGCGACCTGCGATTGAAGCGCACAAGAATCTACTTGACTGGCTGCTTTCCCCTTCATCTGTATCGACGGCGTCTGCAGCCGCGCACGTGATGCTTCTTGCATCAAGCGCGGCGGATCTGACCGCGTCCGTACTGATCGTTCATACCCGGGCTGGCGCGTTGATTGCGATGCCGGCGGTTGGAGTACGTGCTGCGCTGAAGAAGGTGTTGAAGAAGCCGTTGGAGGACAAAGATCTCCAGCGCAGGGTTGAAGCTGTACGGGATGAAATCCGGGCCCAGAAAGAAGAATATGAGGAGAAGCAGAAGCATCTGGATCAGCGGATCGATGCGCTGGCGCACGAACTCGAGCGGAAGAGCGGAGGCCCCTCGGGCCCCAAGCCCACCAAAAAGGCGCGGAAGGAGTTCAGGAAGCAGGCTCGCGAGCAGATCCTGAAGGGAATATTGAGTGACATGTTCCCTGAGGCAGTCAGTGATCCGGACAGCGATCCGAGCAATGATCCGAGCAATGATCCGAGCAGTGATCCGAGCAATGATCCGAGCAGTGATCCGAGCAATGATCCGAGCAATGATCCGAGCAGTGATCCGAGCAGTGATCCGAGTAGTGATCCGAGTAGTGATCCGGACAATCCGAGTGGCACTGCGGGCCGCGCTTTCCCTAGCACTACGCGCCGGAAGCCAGGACCTTAAGGCCACGCTGCTTCTGCAACGAGAGGGAACGAAATGCACCAACCATCGTTGAAACGCGCCTTCTTCCTGGCGGCGGGGCTGCTATGCACAGGTCTTTCAGTGGCCGCCGAGCCACCACCGCCTGCCACGCCCACCACTGGCATCCGCCACGTGCAGGCGTTCGATCTGCCGGTGTCGCCGTATCTGAGTGCCGAGGCCACGGCCAGCGTCATCAACGCCATCAGTCGCGGCGATCCCACCGCGAAGATGGACAACCCAACCCTGCTCAAGGCGCTGCCGGAGCTTCGGCGGGGCACGGAAGCGTGGGCGGAAGCCGAAGTAGCCGCATTGCAGGAACGGTATCCGGTCACCCTGCACCCGGAAACCTGGAACGGCGTGCGCGTGGTGCGCGTGCAACCGCGCAGCGCGCCGACCTCGCCGGCGCGGCAACGCCTGCTGATCGAGCTGCACGGCGGCGCATTCGTGTTCGGCAGCGCCAACGGCCTGGGCCTGATGGAGGCGATCCCACTGGCCGCGATGACCGGTGCCACGGTGGTGGCGGTGGAGTATCGGATGGGGCCGGAACATCGGTTCCCCGCCGCCAGCGAAGACGTGGCGGCGGTGTACCGCGCCGCGCTGGAACGGTTCCCGGCACGCCATATCGGCCTGTTCGGCTGCTCGGCGGGCGGTGTGCTGACCGGCGAATCGCTGGCCTGGTTTGCCAGGGAGACGCTGCCGATGCCGGGGGCGGCGGGGCTGTTCTGCGCCGGCGGCGACGCGCGCTACGGCGGTGATACCCGCTATGTGGCGGCTGCGCTCAACGATGCGCTGCTGCCGCACGCCGACGGCACCTTGCCGATTGCGGAAGACCTGTACTACGGCGAGGTGGATTTCCATGACCCGCTGGTGTCGCCGGTGTTCTCCGATGCGGTGCTCGCACAGTTCCCGCCAACGTTGTTCATCACCGCCACGCGCGCGGCCGAGCTCAGCAACGTGGCCTACACCCATTCGCGCCTGGTCGATCTGGGGCGCACCTCGGATCTGCATGTCTGGGACGGGCTGGGGCACGCCTTCCACCTGGACGCCCGGCTGCCCGAGAGCCAGCAGGCCTATCGGGTGATGGCGCGCTTTTTTGCGCGCCACCTGGATATGACGCTGCCGGAGCCGGAGCCGTAGCCGCCCGCTACCGACCGCCGTGCATACGGAGTGCACACAGTCGTATGCACGGCGCTTACATGGCATTGCCTACGGTGGGACACGGGCGCTACGGCAGCCCGTTTCCCGCAGAAGGAGTCAGCCATGAACCCCAACATCCCCGAAGGCACCCTGATCATCGTCGCTGACGGCGGCTCTGCCCGCGTGTTCACCAACGTGGGCACCCGCCACGCGCCGGTACTCAAGCAGCAGGACGAACTGAAGGTGCAGGACATCAGTGAACACGGGGTATCGGGGCAGGGCCCGTCCGGCTCGATGCCGCAGGACATGAGCATTGCCCAGCTCAACGAGGCCACGTTCGCCAAGCAGCTGGCCGCGCAGTTGAACGAGGATGCGCTGAAGAACCGCTATGCGCACCTGATTCTGATCGCCGACCCGCAGACGCTGGGCCGGATCCGCCCGCAGCTGCATAAGGAGACCCAGGCGCGGCTGCTTCAGGACATCGCCAAGGACCTCACTAATGCGCCGCTGGAAGACATCCAGCGCGCACTCGGGTAATCACTGATGGCTTTCGCGCGCGACGCCGTCGCCGTCGAGCCCGAGGCGGCCAGCATTGCGGCCAGCGAAGGCTGGCTGCTGCTGGAGTTCGGGGCGCCGTGGTGTGGGCACTGCATTGCGGCGCAACCGGCGCTGCAGGTGTTGGTGGATGGCCAGGCGCTCGCCCACGTGAAGGTCGAAGACGGCAAGGGGCGTCCGCTGGGGCGCGCCTTCCGGGTAACGCTCTGGCCCACGGTGGTTCTGCTCCACGATGGGCAGGAGCGGGCGCGGGTCGTGCGGCCCCGCGACAGCGACGATCTGGGCCCGCTGCTGGCGGCACTGGCGCGGGGGTGAATTGGCATTTATCCCCAATTTGGCCAAAAGGGGTATAGTGACCCCAAGACCCGCCTGCTGGAGCCTGCCATGACCCTTCCCCTGGATGTCCCTGGCCTGGAAAAGGCCACCGCCTCGTCGGTCAAAACCCGTGGCTGGCCGAGCCTGATGCGCACCGTCCGCGAGAAGCAGGCGCTGGTGATCACCAACCACAACCACCCCGAAGCGGTGATCGTGGACATCAAGGCATACCAGGAGCTGCTGGCGAAGGCGGCCGGTGCCGATGGTGATGAACGTCCGGGAGAGCTGGAACGGTTGCGGGCCGAATTTGACACCCGCCTGGCCAGCCTGGGCCGCGACGGGGGCCTGGGCAAGGTGATGGGCCAGCCGATCCGCCGCGGCCGCAAGGTCACGCTCGGCCCGTCTCTCTGACCCGTGGGGCGGATCCTGGTGCTGGCCGGCGTCAATGGCGCCGGCAAGAGCTCGCTGCTGGGCACGTGGCTTGAGGAGGACGGATTGTCCTGGTTCAACCCGGACACCTTCACCCGCTGCCTGGTCGACCAGGGCTGGGCGCTCGACGCGGCCAATGCGGCGGCCTGGAACGAAGGCGCGCGCCGCCTGCGCGAGGCGATGGCGGACGGCAGCGACTTCGCCTTCGAGACCACCCTCGGCGGCAATACCATTCCGCGCCTGCTGCGCGACGCCTGTACCACCCACGAGGTGGAAATATGGTTCTGCGGGCTGGACAGCGTGGCGCTGCACATCGAGCGGGTGGCGGCACGGGTCAGCGCAGGGGGGCACGATATCCCGCACGACAAGATCCGTGCGCGGTTCGATTCCGCGCGCGAGAACCTGCTGGACCTGCTGCCCCACCTGGCCACGCTGCACGTGTACGACAACAGTGCACCCCCCGATGCGCAGGGCAGGGTGGAGCCACTTCCGTTGCTGGAGATGGACCGCAGCGGGCTGCACTACCCGGTCTCGGTGATCGAACTGCTGCAGACGCCGGACTGGGCCAAGCCGATCGTGATGCGCGCAATGGAACTGCACGCCGCACGCGATTGATGCGCTGAGAGAATCGTGAGAAACCGCTGAAAATCCAGCGGTTTCCTGTAATGCATGCCCGTCACTCGGTCACCCTTCCTGCCGTGACCTCGGATGCTTCCCGGCCGCACACACGGCCGGCGTGAGTCCCGCACAGGCGGCGCCCATGCACTGCAGCATGCGGGCGTCGCCAGCCGGTGCTAGGATCGGATCAACTTGAATCGATCTAAATTCAACACCATGACAAAGACGGGGACGGTGCGGTGGTGGGGGCTCGCGGTCGGAGCGATGCTGGTGGCCGGAGCGGCAGGGGCAGCACCGTCGACAGTGGGCGAACGCGCTTACGCGGCGGTCGATCCCTTCATCGGCACGGGCGGAGAAGGGCACACGTATCCCGGCGCCACGGTGCCGTTCGGCATGGTCCAGCTCAGCCCGGATACGCGCATCCAGCCGCGTGAGAAAGCCTATGGCTGGGCCGCAGGGTACCGCTACGACGACACCAGCATCGTCGGCTTCTCGCACACGCACTTTTCCGGCAGCGGCCACTCCGACCTGGGCGATGTCCTGGTGATGCCGTTCACCGGTGACCCCGGTCTCGAGCGCGGCGACCCGGACAAACCCCGCAGCGGCTACGCCTCGCGCTTCCATCACGACAACGAAAAGGCCGAGCCCGGCTACTACGCGGTCACCCTGGACGACTACGGGGTGCGAGCCGAGCTGACCGCCAGTGCGCGCACCGGCGTGCACCGTTACACCTACCCGCGCGGTGCGCAGGCGCGCGTGCTGCTCGACCTGCGTACCAGCCTGTACGACTACCCGGGCAAGATCCTGTGGTCGCGCCTGCGTCTGCGCGCCGATGGCACCCTGACCGGCTTCCGTGAAACCCGCGGCTGGGCACCCGGGCGGCAGCTGTACTTCGCGATGCGCTTCTCGCGGCCGCTGACCGGCCATGCGCTGCACAACACCGAGACCGACATCGCCTACAAGGGCTTCCCGCCGCCGGGTCACACCGATCCCACCCAGCGCCCGCAGATCGAAGGCCGCCAGCTGGTCGGCACTTTCGATTTCGGCAGACTCGATGCGCCGCTGGTGGTCAGCGTGGCGATCTCGTCGGTGAGCGAGGACGGCGCCATCGCCAATCTCGATAGCGAAGCAGGCGACCAGAATTTCGACCGTGTCCGTGCCGAGGCGAAACAGCAGTGGACCCAGGCACTGTCGGCCATCGAGATAGACGCCCCGGAACATGACCGGCGCAGCGCCTACACCGCGCTGTATCACAGCCTGCTCGGCCCGACCCTGTTCATGGACGTGGATGGCCAGTACCGCGGTGCCGACAATGCGGTGCACCGCGCCGAAGGGTACACGAACTACTCGACCTTCTCGCTGTGGGATACCTACCGGGCGCTGCACCCGCTGCTCACGCTGGTGCAGCCGGAGAAGCGCAACAGCGACGTCGTCAACTCGCTGCTGGCGCACCAGCAGCACAGCCCGTATGGCATGTTGCCGGTGTGGGCGTTCCACGGCCAGGAAACGTGGTGCATGATCGGCTACCACGCTGTACCGGTGATCGCCGACGCCTACATCAAGGGCATCCGCGGCTTTGACGCCGACAAGGCGCTCGCCGCGATGGTGGCCACCGCCAACTACGGCCCCTACGACGGCATCGCGCAGTACCGCGAACTGGGCTGGGTGCCGATCGACGAGGAGGGCGAGGCCGCCAGCAAGACCCTCGAGTACGCCTTCGACGACTGGACCATCGCACGCATGGCGCAGGCAATGGGCCGCAAGGATGTGCAGACCACCTTCGATGCACGCGCCGGCAACTGGCGGCACGCCTTCGATCCGGACACCGGCTTCATGCGCGCCCGCAAGCGCGACGGCAGTTTCCGTACCCCGTTCGATCCCAGCGCCAGCGGCTATGGCACCGACTACACCGAAGGCAACGCCTGGCAGTATTCCTGGTACGTACCGCAGGACGTCGCCGGACTGGCCGCTGCGCATGGCGGCAGCGAAAAGCTGCTTGCCCGGCTGGACCAGGTGTTCGACGCCAAGGTGGACCCGTCCATCTTCGAGCACATGGAAGACATCACCGGGTTGATCGGCTGGTACGCGCACGGCAACGAACCCAGCCATCACGTCGCCTATCTCTACGCGTATGCCGGCCAGCCGTGGCGTACCCAGGCCCGCCTGAAGCAGATCATGGACACCCAGTACGCCGACCGCCCGGATGGGCTGGCCGGCAACGACGATCTCGGCCAGATGTCGGCGTGGTACGTGTTCACTGCGCTGGGCTTCTACCCGGTGGCACCCGGCAGTGGCGAGTACATCATCGGCCGCCCGTTCCTGCCGAAGGCGGCACTTCACCTGCCCAACGGCCGTACCTTCACCGTCATTGCCGATGGATTGGACCCGGCGCACGGCTACGTGGGCGCGGTGACCCTGAACGGTGCACCGCTGCAGCGCACCTTCCTGCGCCACGACGAGATCATGGCGGGCGGGGAACTGCGCTTCACCCTGCAGGCCGCGCCGAACACCGCGTGGCCGGCACAGGGCAGCGAGCAGCCGTACTCGATGTCCACCACCCGGGCGCAGTGAACCGCGCGGCCGTATGATCGGAGGATGACGGCAGCGCAGCGCCATCCTCCCGATCAGCAAGGACGCCCCGTGGCCATCGCCCGTCGTAGTTCCGCCTGGCTGTGCGCGCTGCTGCTCGCGTTTCCCGCCCTGTCCGCCGCCGCTCACGCAGATCCGCTGGCATGGCCGGCCGCGGCCGACGCCCCGGCCAACCCCGAGGACGGTCTGGCGCCACTCGCGCAGGCACTGCTCGATCCATCTGCGGCGGCAGCGACCCTCACGCCCGCGCAGCGGATCCACCTGATGATCGTCGCCGGCCGGCCGGCGCAGGCGGTCACGGAAATCGACGCGTTGCTGGCCACGCTCGACGCCCCCGAGCGTGCGGCCCGCGCCCCGCGCTGGGCGCCGTTCCTGCTGTATGCCCACGCCCGTGCGCAGGCGCCGGCCGGCGGCGACGCCGTGGCTGGGGCCGCGTACGCGGCGGCGTTCCAGGCGCGGGTGGCGACGTTGGACGACCTGGCTGCGGTGCAGACCCATCCCTGGCTCAGCGCCGATCTGGCGGCCGCCAATACGCGCCTGCGCGAGGCGCGGGCGATGCACGCGGGTGCCGCCACGATCGGCCGCGACGACGCGCTGGAACTGGTCCGCCAAGCCGCGTTCGTGCAGGCCTACCGCGCTGCGGATGCCCACGCCCCAGCGCTGGTCCGTGCGGACGAGAGGCGGCGTTTCGTGATCGACGATGCCGTGTTGATTCCGGTCGGGGAGGGCGTAACGCTGTCGGCGCATCTGGCCCGGCGCCGTGGGGCCGAACCGCGCCTGCCAACCGCGATGCTGTTCACCATCTACACCCAGCCCGCGCGCAACCGCAGCCAGGCATTGCAGGCGGCGGCGCGCGGTTATGCCGGGATCGTGGTGGATGCCCGTGGCAAGCGCCTCGGTACCGGCACTGCGGCGCCGTACGAAACCGAAGGCCGCGACGCGCATGCCGTGATCGACTGGATCAGCCGGCAGCCCTGGAGCGATGGCCGGGTCGGCATGTACGGCGGCAGCTACTCCGGCTTCGCGGCCTGGGCCGCAGCAGGCCATCGGCACCCGGCACTGAAGACCATCGTGCCGTATGTGGCGGCCATCCCCGGCCTTGGCCTGCCGATGGAGAACAACGTGTTTCTCAGCGCCAACTACGCCTGGCCGTTCTATGTCGCCAACACACGCCTGCTGGATGACGCCACTTACGACCAGCACGAGCGCTGGTCGCACCTGGCCGATGCCTGGTATACCTCCGGCCGGCCCTACCGGGACATCGACCAGATCGACGGCACGCCCAACCCGTGGCTGCAGCGCTGGCTGCGCCACCCCGACTACGACGCCTACTGGCAGGACATGGTCCCGTACGGCGCACAGTTCGCCGAGATCGCCATCCCCGTGCTGAGCATCACCGGCTATTACGACGATGGGCAGATCTCCGCGCTGCAGTACCTCAAGGAGCACTACCGCCACCGGCCGAATGCGGACCACACGCTGTTGATCGGCCCGTACGACCATTTCGGTGCGCAGTCCGCGACCAAGGCACTGGAGCTGCGCGGGTACACGGTGGACCCTGCGGCGCAGTTCGATACCCCGGCGATCACCTTCCAATGGCTGGACCACGTGCTGCGCGGGGCACCACGGCCCGCGCTGCTGGCCGACCGCATCAACTACCAGTTGATGGGTGCCAACCAGTGGGGGCATGCGCCGTCGCTGGACGCTGCCGCCGACGCGCCGATGACGCTGTACCTGTCCACATCAACCGACGGTGACGGCACCCGGCACCGGCTCAGCCAGACGCTCCCCGCCGCCGGCACCTTCCTCAGCCAGCAGGTGGATCTTGCCGACCGCAGCACACGCCAGGGTGCGTACTACCCCAGCCCGATCGTGCGCGATGCGCTTGAACCTGGGCCCGGCCTGGTGTTCGCCAGCGCGCCCTTCGCGCAGCCGGTCGATATCGTCGGCACGTTCTCCGGCGTGCTGAACCTGCGCATCAACAAGCGCGACGTCGATCTGAGCGTGGTGCTGCATGAGCAGTTGGCGGATGGCCGCCTGATGCAGTTGTCCTACTTCGTGGGCCGAGCCAGCCATGCCCGCGACATGACCACCCGCACGCTGCTGGTGCCGGGCGACTGGACCGAGGTCCCGTTCGAACGGACCCGCATGACCGCGCGGCGCACCGCACCCGGCAGCCGCCTTGTCGTGGTCGTGGACGTGCTCAAGGACCCGATGCACCAGGTCAACCACGGTACCGGCCGCGACGTCAGCGACGAGTCGGTGGCCGATGCCGGCGAGCCGCTGCGGATCGACTGGCGGTCGGACAGCCTGATCCGCATACCGGTGCGCAGCACCGGTGAAGGCCCGGCAATGCCCTGACGGGGCTGCATCGCAGGCGGGTACAATCCGCGCCTGGACAGGCGATGCGGAACGGATCATTCGATGAAGTCAGGCAAGGGAGCAGCCATTGCAGCCGCCGTCATTGCACTGTTGGGGGTCAACCACGTCGCTGCCGCCGACCTGCTCCCGCCGGGCCTGTACCGGCTCGTCGAGGGCGCTTATCGCGAGGCGGAACCGCTGCCGCCGGTGCAGGGCGAGTCCCATCAGGACCGCTTCGAGCACGCCGTCCCTGACGCCGCCCGGGTACGCTACGCGCTGGTCGCGCGCGACGATGCCGCGGGCCTGAACACGCTGGTGTTCCTCTCCGATGCGGCAGGCGCTTACGGCGATACGCCGGGCCGCCGTACCTGCCAGGCCTACGCGTTCCCGGACTGGAACGACTACACCACCGCGCGGCCATTCTGCCGCATCGCCATCGGCGCGGACGACGCCCGCGTCGCATCGACGGACGACGGGTTCACGATCAGCTACGAGAACGTCAAGCGCCATGTCGGCGCCACCCGGGTGCCCGCGGTGCGCGCACCGACGGCGGAAGAGGCGGGCATCTGCGCCATCGCCGATGTCTGCGCGCGCGAGGCCTATGGCAGCACGATCAACCAGTACGAGGTGACCCACTATCATGATCGGTTCGTGCTCCTCGCGCCGCACGCCTACCGTGACCTTCTGTTCGTGCCGCGCCCGGTGCCGATGCTCGCGTCTGCGCGATCGGTCACCGCGATCGCTGAGATCGACGCGGGCAGCTTCGTCGCGGTGATCGACCGCGATGGCGAGGGGTATGCCATCGAACGCATCGCAGCGGACGGCACGCGCGCGGGCGGCTGGCTGGATCGCGACGTGCTCGAGCCGCTGCAGTGGATCGAACAATCGGTGACGCTGCCGGGCATGCGCTTCCGGGTGGGTGTGCTTCCCGGTGAGGACGAGGAGGGCGCGGTGCTGCCGATAGCCCTGGAGGTGTTGGACGCCACCACGGGCGCGCGCCGCCAGGTGCTGCGTGACCTCGACGCAGACGCAACCCGGGCGTCGCCGGACCTGCTGCAGGTGGTGGATGCGAACTTCGATGGCGCCCCCGACCTGCAACTGCCTGGGCTGTCCGGCGGCGCCGGCCCGAATGCCACCAGCAACATCATCCTGTTCGACCGGGCGCAGCAGCGATTCGTACTGGACCCGGAATTGTCCGCGCTGCCGCAGCTGGAGATCGACCCGGCCAGCAGATCCATCCTGTCATTCCAGCGCGGCGGCTGCTGCGCGCATTCGGTGGAGACCTACCGCTACATCGACGGCCACCTGGTGCTCGCCGAACAGACCACCACCAGCCTGTCGGCCGATGGACGCCATGAAGAAACGTCGACCGGCCGGTTGATAAACGGGAAGATGGTCTACCGGACCCATCGCGCGCGCGCGCGATAGGCAGCCGCAGGCGCATGCCGGGCCTGTGCGGTAGCATCGGCCCACCATTGGAAGGTGCAGGGCAGGTCATGGACAGTCGTCATCTGTTTCCGAATCATCTCCGCCGGGCATGGCTGACCGGGGCCGTTGCCGCCGCGATGAGCTTCGGCGCCGCGGCCGCACCCCCGGCGTCGGTCGAAACCATCGCCGACGGGCTGCTGCGCGACAACGCGTTGCCCGACATCCCGACACTGGAAGCGGCCTACGGCGCCTTCGCCGCCACCGATCCGGCGTGGCAACGCACCTTCCGCAGTGCGGCCTTCGGCTCGGCCGACGGCTACCGGGTTGCATTCGTCGAGTACCAGATGCACCCGAGTACGGCCGGTGCCACACGGCTGATCGTGCTGCAGATGGCGCCCGGGAGCTGCTATCCGGTGCAGCGCCTGGAGGCTGCGCATGGCCCCCTCACGTCACTGACCTTCATGCCGGCGGGTGGCAAGCGGCCGCCCAAGGGCTGGAAACCGGCAACCTCGCTGCAGAAGGACGTCGGCGACTACACGGTGTTCATCGAGGGCAGCAGGGGCGAGCCCGACTGCCTCGACACCCTCATCAAACGCCAACGCTGACCCGGCCGTCGAGGCGATCGGCAAACGCATCGGTCGCCCGCACCAGCGCATCGGCGGTGGCCGGCTCGGTAGCGCTGTGGCCGGACAGCACCATCTCCAGGCGCGCCTCGGGCCACGCACAGGCCAGGTCCCAGGCGCTGCGTGGCGGGCAGATCACATCGTAACGTCCCTGTACGATCACGCCCGGCAGGTGCCGGATGCGGTCGATGTCGCGCAGCAGCTGGCCGTGCGCGAGGAAGGCGTTGTTGCGGAAGTAGTGCGCCTCGATGCGCGCCTTGGCCAGCGTGTGCAGCGGGTCGTCGGTGGATACGGCATCGACGTCGTGCACCAGCGTGGCCGCGTTGTCTTCCCAGCCCAGCCACGCCTGTGCGGCGGCGATGCGGGTAGCCATGTCATCGGCATCCAGGCGTTGCCAGTAGGCCTCGATCAGATGGCCGCGCTCGGCTTGCGGAATATGCGCTTCGTAGCGCGCCCAGCGTTCCGGGAACAGCCAGCGTGCGCCGCCGTCGGCCTCATTGAACCAGCGGTTCTCCTCTCTGCGCCCGAGGTAAACACCGCGCACGATGAGGCCGGTGACCCGCTCTGGATGCGCCTGCGCGTAGGCGAGCGCCAGCGTTGACCCCCACGAACCGCCGAACACCAGCCAGCGGTCGATCCCCAGCAGGGTGCGGATACGCTCGATGTCGGCGACCAGGTGCGGTGTGGTGTTGTCCTGCAGCGCACCGAACGGTGTGGAGCGTCCGCTGCCGCGCTGGTCCAGCAGCACGATGCGATAGCGCGCAGGATCGAAGAACCGCCGATGCGTCGGCGACGCGCCCGCGCCCGGGCCGCCATGCAGGAACACCACGGGAATGCCCTCGGGATCGCCGCACTCTTCAACGAACAGGGTATGCAGGTCGTCCACTGCAACCTGGTGCGTGCGGTACGGGGTGATCTCCGGGTAGAGCGTGCGCATGGGCGTGTCTCGTCTAAGCAGGCTGCGAGCATACGCCTTGGCCCTTCATCCATACAGCGAAGCAGGCGACGCCAACACAATTTCGCCAGGTCTCGCCCGCATCTTGAAATCGACCTGCAACGAGTGCGGTTGGTATGCGTGCAATACAGACTGGAGCAAAAAACTGTCGCACCGATAGGATGGTTTCCCTTCTTTCGATGCCGCAATCCAGCTACGTTCAAATGCAGGCTCAGGGGTTGAACCCGTGCGCTGTTCTATGCGGGCTGTGCAGTACCCGCGTGTGTATCGGCGCGCAGCCCACGCAGCAGCAGGTCGAGCGCAGTGCCGGCCTGCAGCAGCCGCGCCGCCGGCGCTTCGCCGTCCGCGATCCAGAACGCGGCCTCTTCCAGGCTGCCGTAGATCAGTGCGGCCAGCGCCTGCGGGTCAGCGTGTGCAACCACACCGTCGCGCATCAGCCTGTCCAGGAGCCCTTCCATCGAGGCGATGCAGTGGCGCTGTGCATCCGGTGACGCGCCCCCGAGCACCGCGCGGGCATCACGCAGGACGATGCGTTGGATCTCGGGTTCCAGTGCCATCTCCAGGTAGGCGCGGCAGCGTGACCGGAACCCGTCCCACGGATCGGCTGCGGAATCACTGATCGCCTGGAGACGTGCGTCCATCTCCGCGTCCAATTGCGCCACCACGGCGGCGAGCAGGCCTGTCTTGTCGCCGAAGTGGTGGTAAAGCGCGCCGCGGGTCAGTCCCGCGTGGGCAGTCAGGTCATCCATCGACGTCTCGGCGTAGCCGCGCTCGCTGAAGGCCGCGCGGGCGGAAGCCAGCAGGGCGGCACGGGTCTGTTCCATCTCGATGCGGGTACGACGGGCCATCACGGTTCCTCGGGTGGCAGCGGCAGGGCATTTACATACGTAGCGTATGTATCTATGCTTTTATACATACGCAATGTATGTATTGTCTGCCGCGGTCTCCTGGGAGGCAAGCGGCCTGATCTCGGAGACGGACATGTCCACCTCTTACCGGGCGCTGTTCAGCGCCCGCGGCACCCGCGCATTCGCCCTGGCGGGGCTGCTGGCGCGGCTGCCGCTCCCCATGACCGGCATCGGCATCATCACGCTGCTGTCCCGGACGCACGGCAGTTATGCGCTCGCCGGCGCCGTCTCCGCCACCTTCGTGCTGGCCTACGCGCTGCTGTCCCCGCCTATCTCCGCGCGGGTGGATCGGTATGGCCAGGCACGGGTGCTGCCTGCGGCGACCGCGTTGAGTGCACTCGGCATGCTGGCGCTGGTTGCGAGCACCCACTGGCACGCGCCGGACTGGAGTCTGTTCGTCTGGGCCGCGCTGGCGGGCACCATGCCGAGCATGTCGGCGATGGTGCGGGCGCGCTGGACGGCGATGTTCCGTGGGCAGCCGCACCTGCAGACCGCGTACTCGCTGGAAACCGTACTGGATGAAGTGACCTTCATTGGCGGTCCGCCCCTGTCGGTAGGGCTGTCGGTGGTGGCGTTTCCCCAGGCAGGGCTGCTGCTGGCGGCGCTGCTGCTGATACTGGGCGTGTTCGCCCTGGTGGTACAGCGGTCTACCGAGCCTCCGCCGTCATCGGATGCAGGTTCCCACGGCAACGGCAGTGTGCTGCGTTCCTCCCGCGTGCGGCTGCTTACCGGCCTGATGGTGGCGATGGGCGTCATCGTCGGCACGGTGGACATCGCCAGCGTGGCCCTCGCTGCGCACCTGGGGAGGCCGGCAGCGGCCAGCCTGGCGCTGTCGGCCTACGCGGCCGGTTCGTGTGCGGCCGGCCTGCTGTTCGGGGCGGTTGCGTGGCGCATCCCGCTGCACCGTCTGCTGCTGTTCGGCGGCATCGCAACTGCGGCCACCACCTCGCCGCTGCTGCTGGCGGGGAGCATCCCGGCGTTGTCTGCCGCTCTCCTGCTGGCTGGTGCGTTCTTCGCGCCGACCATGATCGTGGCGATGTCGCTGGTCGAGCGCCTCGTCCCGGCGGCGCGCCTGACCGAAGGCATGACCTGGCTGCTGGCAGGGCTGAACATCGGTGTGGCGATGGGCGCGGCGATCGCCGGGCAGGTGGTGGACGGGCAGGGCGCGCGGGCGGGATTCGCGGTGGCGCTCGCCGGCGGTGCGGCCGTGTTGCTGCTGGCCGGTATAGCGCATCACCGCCTGCGCGCCAGTTCAGTCAACACCGACGCGGCTGCATGACACCGCCCTTCGTTCCTCCCACGTACGGACCCTCCGCATGAACCATGCTTCCTCCCTCAACGCGCCGGCCGTGCGCCATCCGTGGGCTGCGGTCATCGCCGTCGGCCTGGCCACGTTCTCCGTGGTCACCACCGAGATGCTGCCGGTCGGCCTGCTCACGCCGATCGCCACTGCCCTCGACAGCAGCCCCGGCACCGCTGCGCTGATGATCTCGGTGCCGGCGCTGCTGGCGGCCGTGCTCGCGCCGGTGGTGGTGCTCGGCGCGGGGCGCGTGGATCGGCGCCACATCCTGTGCGCGTTGCTTGGCTTGCTGGCGCTGGCCAACGTGGCGTGCGCGCTGGCGCCCGACATGGCCTGGATGCTCGCGGCGCGTGCATTGGTCGGGTTCTGCATGGGCGGCATCTGGGCCATCGCCGGCGGACTGGCGGCGCGCCTGGTACCGGCTGCGTCCATCGGGCTTGCGACCGCGCTCATCTTCGGTGGGGTGGCGGCGGCATCGGTACTCGGGGTTCCGCTGGGCGCGCTGATCGGCGGGATGGCGGGGTGGCGCTGGGCCTTCGGCGGCATGGCCATCGTGAGTGCGCTGGTGCTGGCCCTGCATATGATCGTCCTGCCTGCATTGCCGGTCAGCCACTCCACCTCGCTGCGTCACGTTGCCGCGCAGTTGCGCAACCGCCGCCTGCAGATCGGCCTGCTGCTGACGTTGCTGCTGGTGGGAGGACACTTCGCTGCCTTCACCTTTGTGCGCCCGCTGCTGGTGAGCGGGTCCGGCGTCGCGGCCGAATGGGTCGGTGCGCTGCTGTTCGGCTATGGTCTGGCGGGCATTGCCGGCAACTTCCTGGCCGGCACGGTCGCAGCGCGGCACACCACGCGCACCATCATTGCGATCGCACTCGGTCTGCTGCTCACGCCTGTGCTGTTTCTGACCCTTGGCGGCACGCCGGCCGGCGGTGGCGCGGCCTTGATCGCCTGGGGTCTGGCGTATGGCGGCGTATCGGTGGGGCTGATGACCTGGATGATGCGCGCGGCCCCGCACGCGATGGAGATTGCGGCGGCGTTCTATGTGTCTGTCTTCAACGTCGGCATTGCACTCGGCGCCTGGACGGGCGGGCAGCTCGTGGACCGCCACGGTATCACCGCGGTGCTGTGGGCCGTGGGGACATGCGCTGCACTGGCGGTTGTGGTGGCGCTTGCCTGTCGCCTGACGGAGACACGCGCACGCGTCGTATCGTGACGCACGCAATGCGCTGCGACGCAGTCTGTCGCACCGCGCGACCACGCGCCTCCCGCGGCCCAGGATCCGGTGTCCCAGCGCGTTTAGTTTGTGTGACGTAATGCTCATAATGCTGGGATGCGCCTGTGACGCTGCGTTACGTACTGGAACGGACGCCGGCAGGCCATTGCCAAGGAGCGCGCGTGACGGAACGTCTGTGGGGATTGTTGGGACCGGAGAAGCTGGCAACGACGCGTCGTACGCGCACGCTGGACCTGGGCAGGGTGGTGCGGCGGTTCAACGAACGCGCTGTTCCCGGTACCGGGGGTCTGTGGTTTGGCCGGCAGGCCTACCTGACCGCGCTCAGCGTGGTGGTGGCCGAACGCGTGACCGTCCGTGGCCAGCGCTGCAGCAACATCGAAATGGCCAATGCCATCGAGGCCGTCGCCTGCATGATCGGCTATGCGTCCAACGGACGGGCGGCGGACCCACGCCTGCGCGGCCGCAACAAGCTGCCGGCCGGTGGGGCGCCCTCCTTCGCCGTCGCGCGGCAACGCGGCTTCCATGTCGCCCAGCCCATGCGCATGTCCACTGCACAGGCGCTGCCCTCGCTGGGCCTGGCGCACGCGGCGGGATCGCGCTTCAACGCGTTCAGCAGCAGCGATGCCGCCGTGGCCTTCATCGACGCCTGCGCCGATGGCGCGAAGGTGGGCAGGAACAATAGTGTGGTCGAGCACCTGGAGTACTGGGCCGACGGGAGTGGGCTGAGTCTGGGCAGCGGGGGGCTGCGGGCTGCGCTCGATCCCACCCGGCCGCTGCCGGTCAGCGCCTGCAAGCTGCTGCAGCGTGCGTTGGAGGAGGGCGGCAGCCTGGACCCCGCCGACCGCGCCCGCCGCCAGAACGCCTGGCGCTGGGTGGCGCGCCTGCAGCAGTCGGCGTCCGCCGCCGACCGCATCGACCATCACGCCGGGCCGGCCGAGCTCGACGCCGATCACTGGCATGACGTGCGCGCGGGTGCATACCTGTTCCGCGTGCGCGACGCCGCCAATGCCGTCCTCGACTGTGTCGAAGGCATCCTGGCAACACGCCAGGGCAAGACGCGTCTGCCGTTGGATGGCCCGTTGCACCAGGACGTCGCCGTGCACCTCGCCCAGCTTGCCGGCCATGCCCGCGCCTTCCTGGCACTCGGCCACGGCGATGATGAGGCGAACCGCTTCAGCCGCGAATGCGAGGCCGGAGACGCGGACACGCTGCGGGCCCTGCTGCGCCGCGACGACCACGTGCTGCGCCTGCTCGATGACGGCGCGCAGCCGGGCCCGGCCTACACGGGCCACCCGCCGGCGCTGTCGCAGGACAACGGCGACCCGCAGGAAGAGACCGGCCTGGGTGCATACGTGACCTCACTCCCCGACGGTTGTTCGTACCGCCTGCGCAATCTGTATCTGCTGCATATGGACGTGCACGGCCTGCTGGGCCCGAAGATCGATGCCAGCCGCGTCGCCGGTGCAGGAGCGTCGGCATGAGCCGCGCGCCTGGACTGCAGCTGCCCTCGCTGCTCGATCACTTCACCGCGCCCGAAGGCTTTGTGGGTGAGTTCGGCTGGATCTGTGGCTTCTCGGCCGATGCCGGTTTCATCAATCAGGCCGCAGAACGCTTCACCACGTACGCTGCCGCGCAGCGCGCTGCCGCCGGACAGATCCGCCTCGCACTGATGCTGGACCCCAGCCAGCCAGTGCTGCTTCCCACCGTGGTCCCCGGTGTCGCGCATCTGCCGCTGCAGGACCTGTCGCGCAAGCCGTTCCGCCTGCTGCACGCCAAGGTGGCCTTGCTGGGGTTCCGGGATGCTGCGACGGCAGACCGACATCATCTGCGGCTGGTCGTCTCCACCGGCAACTGGACGCGGCAGACTCTCGAGGAAAGCCTGGACCTGGCATGGCGCGTCGATCTGGAGGTGGCGCCCGACGTCGCGGACGACGCGGTCAGCCGTGCGGACATGATGGCCGCGCAGGGCTTGTTCGCGTGGCTGCTGGACCTGCACGACACCCGACTGCTGGAAGCGGACACGCCGCTGTCGGGCCGGGACGCTGCCGACCATGTCGATCAGTGGATTGCCCGCTGCAACCGCGCTCCCCGGGCGCGGCCGCGGTTGTTGGACACGCGCAGCCGATCGCTGCTCGACCAGATCATCGCCGGGCTCAAGCGCGAAGGCGGTGTGGCACGCAGCCACCTGTGCATGGGCTCGGGCTTCTATGAAGCAGCGACCGTGCGCAAGGGCGGCACTGGGACGCCCGTGCTGCCGCACAAGATCGTCAAACGCCTGAAGGCAAGCCAGGCGCTGTCCCCGCGCGCGCGCGTCGATCTGTATGTGAATCCGCAGGCCTGCCAGGCCATCGCCGGGGCGGTGGATCACCTGCGGCTGGATGCGGATCACCCCATCCATGTCAGGGCGGCGGCAGCGCCTGCAGCGGTGTTTGGTGCAGGACATGAGCGTACGCTGCATGCCAAGTTCCTCTTCTCGTCCAACCGCAGCACGACCACCGGCGCGTGCAACAGCGCCTGGCTCTATCTGGGCTCGGGCAACCTGACCACCGCCGGCCTGCTCAATGCGGCCTCGCAGGCGGGAGGCAATCTCGAAGCCGGCATCCTGGAGTTCCCCGAAGGCCTGTCCTGGAAAAAGAGCGCCGACCCGTCGCGGTGGATCGAAAATCTGCTGCCGATCGGCGGAAACACCCTGGACGATCTGCCTTCACTCCAGCCCGGCGATCCGTGGGCGCCACCCCCGCCGCAGCATGTGGCCGCGCCCATCGCCTACCTGGTCTGGACGGCCGACGGCCGGCTGACCCGTCCCGACCCGACGGCAGGAGACGTGGAGGTACTCGACGAGGCAGGTACTCCCTGCGCGATCACGGCGGACGGCTACACCTGGTCCGGTCCTGCGCCGCGCCTGGTGCGCGTGCGCTGGGTGGCGGGCGCGGAAGCCCGGCTGGCCTGGGTGCCGGTGATCGACGCGCACGGGCGCGTGGCCGCCACGCCGCTACCGGCCATCGATCTCGATCACGCCTGGACGCAGCTTGCCGCGTTCCCGGGCCTGCCCGACGAGGAGGAGGGCGAAGGGGAGGGGGATCCGGGGATTTTCCCGGACGACCGACACACGGGTCCGAAGCGGCGCACGCCGCGAAACCTGACGCCGGGCACGGCGATCCGCCAGATGATGATGCTCATTGAACAGATTGCCGCGCAGCAGACCGCTGTCGACGCCGTGGACTGGACAGCCTGGTGCAACCGGCTCGAGCAGTCCCTGTTCCAGGCGCGGCAGTGTCCTGCCGTGACCTGCTTCGTGCAGATGCAGCTCAACCCGCTCAGCCCGCTGCGCGCGCCTGCGTTCCGCCCGGACTTCGCCGAAGACGCCGGCACCGCGGCTGGGCGGCACTACGAGCAGACCCTGCGCCGGATCGAGCTGGCGTGGGAAACACACGACTACGCGCCCCTGGAGGGCAGGCAATGAGCACCCGGTTCCGTGGATGGCAGGACGTGGACACGCATGCGCACGACGTCGTCCGCGACAAGCGGATCGAACTCAACCCCGGCCAGGCCGCGAGCCTGTTGCAGTTGACCACGCGCCTGAAAGAGCACGGTGCGATCCTGGCCGACGAAGTCGGCATGGGCAAGACGCGCATTGCCGTGGCGTTGGCCCATTGCGTCGTACAGGCCGGCGGGCGCGTGGCGATCGTGGCGCCGCCGGGCCTGGATGACCAGTGGCGACGCGAACTCCAGCGTGGCGGTCTTCCGGCGCGACCGCTGCTGCGCAGCGTCTACCAGTACCTGCAGGCATGGGAGCACCCGCATGCGCCGGCCCCCTGGTTCGACGAGCCGGTCGTCCTGCTCTCGCACTACTTCGCCCGCTGGCGGCTCGGCGGCGCATCGCACGCCTGGCGCTGGGCGCTGCTGCCGGAGTTGATCGCCTGCTGGCGCAAGCACGAGACGGGCGCTGCACCGTGGGGCTACAAGGACCACCCGCTGCTGACAGACCCGTGGGTCAAGCACGCCGCCGCGTCCATCGTGGAGCGCCTCGCCGCCCCGGGGCATCGGGCGGAACGAGCCGCCCTGCGCAGACTGGCGGACATCCACGACCCGTGGGTACACGCCCTTGCACCGGACGGCTACGGCAACGACACGCCGCTGCGCCAGTCCCTGCAGCGCGCCACCGGTCTTGGGCTGGGCAGCGTCGATCTGATCATCATCGATGAGGCGCACAAGAGCCGCAGCGACAGCAGTCTGCTCAACCAGCTGTTGAACGACGTACTGCTTGCGCCGGGGGGCAGCAGCCGGCGCCTGGCCATGAGCGCCACGCCGGTCGAGCTGGACGCCTCGCAATGGACGCAGACGCTGCAGCGCATCGGCCTCCCCGACGACGACGCAAAACGCATCCAGAAGGCCATCGACGGCTACGTCGCTGCGGTGGCCAACGTACGCCGCTTCCCGTTCAAGGAAGGCATGGTCGAGGCCTTCACCACGGCATCGCAGACCTACCAGACCGCGCTGGCACCCTACGTCCTGCGCCGCGACAAACGCGAAGATGCCGCCGTACAGTCGTTCAGGCAACACGCCGGAGGCGACATCAGCGCCTATCGCCGCATCGAAGACATCCGTGTCACCCTCGACACCCTGCCCAGCGAATGGAAGCGGGCGGTATGCGCCGCCGAAGCCCTTTCGCTCGCCAGCCGGCAACGCGAGGACGCCCACGCCAAGCGGCAGCGCCTGACCATTGGGAACGGGCATGGCATCGCCGAGATGATCGATCGGGCCGTCGATCCGGCTGAATGCGCTGCCGCTGCGGACGCGGTGGAAGACGACACGTCTGCATCGCCCGCCCACACCAAGCGCATCGCGCGCACCGCGTGGTGGACCACCGCGCTGCGCAACGCGGTGCGCCCCCCGCGCGATGCCGGCGGCGCGTTGTACCAGCACCCGGCGATCCTCGCGGCGGCGCAGGCCATCGAAGCCATCTGCGACCAGGGCGAGAAGGTGCTGGTGTTCGCACGCTACCGGGCGCCGATGGACGCGCTGGCACACCTGCTCAATGCGCGCCGCCTGCTGCGTGCGCTCGACGCCGGCCTGCCGTGGCCGCAACAACGCATTCACCAGGACGAATGGCCGGCGGTCCAGGCGGTCCACGCGACCCTCCATCCAGACCGGCCGCTCGACCGCACGGCGCTCGACGCGCAGCTGGCGGCCAACTACCAGCAGCTGGAGAACAGCCGCCAGCGTTTCCGCACCGCATTGGTGGCCACGATCGGGGAGGGCATGCGTCTGCTCGACGCACCGCTGCGCAGGCGTTTCATGCCCACGTTCCACGCGTTCCAGGAGGCGCAGCACGCCCACCACGTGGACACCGACGGCGCCGCAGTCAGTGTGCTCGCCGCCGTTGCGCGCGCGCTTGCCGACCACCTCGGCGAACAGCTCGATGCCGTGCCGCCCGAGGAGGTGGCACGGGCATTCATCGAACTGGTGCAGGCTGCCACGAACCTGGACCCCGGCAGCGATGACGAAGACGAACGCGCCGACAAGGCCGACGACGAAGGGGTGGGTGCCGACACATGGTCAGTCACCGCGCAGCGCGTCACGGAAGACTACGCGCACAATCGCGGCGGCTTCGCCCGGCTGATGCACGGTGGTACCGGAGCGGGCACCCGGCGGCTGCTGCAGTTGGCGTTCAACCGCGAACATGCATTCCCGCGCGTGCTGATTGCCCAGTCGATGGTGGGCCGCGAAGGGCTGAACCTGCACCTGGCGTGCCGGACCGTGGTGCTGCTGCACTCGGAATGGAACCCGGCCGTGGTGGAACAGCAGATCGGCCGCGTGGACCGGCTGGGCAGCCTGTGGGAGCGCAAGCTCGCCGACGCGATCCGTGACAATGTTGCGCCCGGCCAGCTGCCGCGGATCGAGATCCGGCCCGTAGTGTTCGAGGGGACCTACGACGAAACACACTGGGCCGTGCTGACCCGGCGCTGGGACAACCTGCGGGCGCAGCTGCACGGCGACATCCTGCCGCCGTGCGCGGCCGGGGACGAGGAAGGCATTGCACTGCGCAGACGCATCGCCGAGGCCGCGCCACAGTTCTCGCCGTCGAAGGCGGCGCGGTGAGCGACGCGGGAGACCGGCTCAGGTCTCCCGTTTCACCCGCGCCCGGTAGGCCCCGACGTTGTTGCCGGGGATCTGCCGTTCCTGCGTCCCCGTCACGGTATCCACCAGCCGGTCCGAGCCGGTCACCGGCTTGGCCTCGACCGTGGTTTCGCGCTCGAACGCGTGTGACTTGTCGGTATTGCGGTAGTACCGGTACAAGGCCCAGTACAGCGCCGTGGCGCCGGCGGGGCCGGCGGCCAGCAACCAGAGACCACTGTCATCGCTCATGAGGAGGCCACCAGGAAGAAGAGGACGAGGGCTTCGATGATCGTGCCGGTGGTGAGCGCTGCCAGCAGCAGCTTCCACTGCTGGACCGGCACGCTGCCCATCGTCTCACCGGTACGGCCGTTCACCGCGATGTAGTGCAGCATGCCACCGTTGCGGCCGGGCTGGTGGTACGAGTACAGCCACACCGGCAGATACATGGACACCCAGCGCGACCCGTGCACGTCCAGCCGCTCCTGTTCCCAGCGCACGCCACGGTCGTAGCGACGCACCGATCCTTCGACCTGCGCGCGGGCGATCGACAGCAGCTGATCCTCCAGGCGCGGACGCAGCTGCTCCACATCGACGTTGCGCTTTTCCGAGGTGAAGCCGTTCAGATACGAGGCGTTCCACTTGAGCGCGTTCTTGGTGTCGAACGGCAGGATCGTGTTGATGATGTTGTTGGTATTGGCGCGGGTATCGAGGTTGCCGCGCTCGGTGGACGACTCCAGCGGCAGATCGTCCACGGTGAAGTCCACGTGCCGCTCGACCTGGTACACATCGGCGTCGTAGTAGGTCTGCTTGTTCTTCTCGGTGCCGCGGGTGTACTCGCGGGTCTTGATTTCGCCCTTGCCGGCCACGCTGGCGCTGACATTGCTGTCCACGATCATGTAGGGCAGGTACACGCCCACCACGTTCTCCGGCGTGAACTGCTCCTTGAACGCCTTCAGCGCGAACAGGCGGCGCTTGTCCACGAACTGGCGGATGCGCGCCACCGCGTCGTCCTTGGTGATGTGGAACGGGAGCACCGCATCCGGCACCGCACCGTTGGCCACCTGCTCATTGACGCCGAACACATGGCGGCACCAGTGGCAGCGTGCCGTCATCGTGCTCTCGGTATTGATCGTCACCTCGGCACCGCAGCCGGTGCACTTGAAGCTCATCAGGCTGGCGGCATCGGCCGCGATGTCGCGCGCGCCCGAGGCGATGATCGTGCCGCGAAGCTGGTCCAGGCCCTCGCCGAGCCCGAACGCATCCTCCACCGTGGTGCCATGCCACTCGTTGCGGCAGAACTGGCAGACCAGGATATCGGTACCGAGCTTGGGCCGGATGTCGGTCGAGCCGCACTTCGGGCAGCGGTTGAGGCCGTCCTTCAGCTCGGCGGCCGAGGTATCGATGGCCACCGGATCGGGCGCCTGGATTTCTTCGCGGATCGGATCGGGCAGCGTGGCAGGATCGACCGGGAAGCTGCCGGGCAACGGCGGAACGTCCCGGGGCGAACCGGGACCGGTCACCGGTGCCGCCGGCGAGGGCGGCAACGGAGGGGGGGCTGCCGGCAGCGGCGGCGGAGTGCGGGAGTCGGACATGGTCGCAGCGTATCCCCGGCCTTACAGGCCCAGCGCCTTGGCCTTGAGTGCGTCGTAGTCGTCCTGGGTGATCAGGCCCAGATCGAGCATCTCCTTGGCCTTCTTCAGCTTGGCGACCGGATCATCGGCGGCCGGTGCGACCGGCTGCTGCATCCCGCCGACACCGAACATCCCCGATGCCATGCCCACGCCGACCAGGCCCGCCGCACCGCCGTTCTCGCCGGCGGACTGGATGCCCTGGGCAACGCTGGCCTGCAGGTTCGAGTTGCCGCGGGCGCCGGCCAATGCGTCGGCGCGCTGCACGGTCTTGAGCAGCTCGCGGGTGTTGGCGTCGTACTCGATCGACACGATGGCCGTCTTGACGATGGCCAGACCACGATCGGACTTCCACTGGTAACCCTGTTCGACCGCATCGGACAGGCTCCTGGCGAAGCCCAGCGAATCCTGCTGCAGCTTGGTGATGCGGTTGCCCTTGGCCGGATCGTTCGTGTACAGGCTGAACGCCGGTGCAAGCGAGCCCACCACCTCGTTGAAGAGCTGGCTGGCCGCGGCATTGTCCAGGTCGGTGAAGTCGAACACCTGGCCCGGCTGCAGGTAGCTGGCCGGAACGAAGTTCTTCACGAACAGGATCGGATCGACGATTTTCAGCGTGTACGAGCCGCGCGTGATCGCGCCCACCTGGGTGCCCAGGAAGCCGTCGTCCCAGTAGATCTCGGATTGCGTGCCGAAGCGGTTGTCGGGCAGTTCCTTCAGCGACACGAAGAAGGCCGCCTGCTGGGCACCCGGCTGGCCGCCGAACTTGAAACGCTCCCAGCTCTGCTTGATCAGCGGGCCGACGAGGCCGTCGCCGGCGAAGATCGACTGCGAGTTGGTGTCGTCCGAACGCCATTCATAGCCGCCGGGCTCGGCGACGAAACCGGTGATCGCGCCATCCTGGAACAGCAGCAGGCCGTAGCCTTCAGGCACGACGATCTTCGAGCCGTTGGTGATGATGTTCGACGATGCGCTGGTATTCGACCCGCGCCCGGCATTGGTGCCGCGCGGGACGGCGGCGAACAGCGCGGCCGTCGACGGCAGGCCGGCCGGCACGGTGAAAAAGTCTTTCCACTGGTCGGCCAACACGCCGCCCACTGCACCCTTCACTGCCTGTACAAGACCCATGTTGCGCTCCCTGTGATCGACGGACGGGCACCGCGCCCGTCATTGAATCGCACTATATCAGCAGGTGAGGGCGGTCCATCGATGCCCGCGTGGCCCGGAAGTTGCCGGCCGGCAACTTCCGGGAATGCCAGCCGCTCGCCGGCACCGCGCAGCTCAGAACCGCGCGGTTGCTCCGACGAAGAAGGTGCGCGCACCGCCGTCGTAATTGTTGCCCTCGTCCACGGTGGAGACGTCGCCCAGGTTGAGCACGCCTGCACGCAGGGTCAGGCTCTCATTGACGTCGTAGCCGGTGACCAGATCCCAGGTGGTGTACGCCTTGGCGAAGGTGGGGCTGGTGCTGGACACCAGCTGCTTGCCGATATGCTGCGCACTCAGGTTGAGCGACCACGCGTCGGTCACCTGCCAGTCCAGCGAGGTGTTGGCGGTCAGCTTGGGCACCACCAGCAGGTTGGCGCCGGTGGTGCGGTTCTTCGATTCAAGCATGCGGGTGGCGTTGGTGGTCCAGCGCAGCCGCTCGTGCAGGGGAACCGTCACGCTCGCCTCCACGCCGCGGGTGCGCGCCTTCTGGATGTTCTGCGCCACCGTCCACCAGAACCCGTTGACGAAGCTGGAGCTGTAGCCCGGGATGTCACGCAGCGGCACCTGTTCGATCTTGTCGTCGAAGTCGGTCAGGAAGTAGGTCGCCGACGCGGACCAGCCGTCGCGGTCGAAGCCGGCACCCAGCTCGTAGTTGGTGCTGGTTTCCGGCTCCAGGTTCGGGTTGCCCGCCATGTAGCAGCCGGTGGTGCCGTCGGCGCTGACCGAACGGCTGGTCCAGCCTTCCACGGTCAGGCTGCGGCAGCCGTTGCCGCCCGACTGCGTGGCCGCGCCGGCACTGCCCTGCTTGAGGTTGGGCGCGCGGAAGCCCTGCGACACGCCGCCCCGGATCGTCCAGGCATCCGACGGGTGCCACACGCCGTAGATGCGCGGGCTCAGGTTGTCGTCGTAGTTCTCGGTGTTGTCCCAACGCAGGCCCACGGTGAGGGTGAAGCGCTCGTGCAGGGCGATATGGTCTTCAGCGAACAGGGCCCAGGCATCGGCTTCGTTGGTTGGGCTGATGCGGCCACTGCCGCTCCACGTCACCGGCACCGTGCCGATGGTGTCGCTGTTCGTCAGCGCCTCGCGCTTCCACTGGCCGCCCACGTTCAGACGATGCTCGACGCCCCACTCGAAGCCGGTCGAGAACGCCGTGTCGAACACGGTTTCCCTGGAGTGGTTGCCCACCTGGCTGCCCTTGTCCTTGTAGTCGTTCCAGGTCAAGGTGCTTTTGGACGTGCTGGCATCGCCGTAGCGGCCATCATGGGTGGCCGCATAGCCGGTGTGCACCAGCTTGGACAGGCCCCAGGCGCCGAGCGTGCCGGCGCCCTTGTTGCGCTGCACGCCGCGCGATGCCTCCACGCCCACGGTGTGGTCGTCATTGATCGCCCAGTTGAGCAGCGCGTTGGCGTTCTCGGCCTTGTTGCCCGGCGTCTGCCCACGGACCCGATCGGACGCGCGATCGGTCACGTTGGCACCCACGCGCAGGCCCAGGCTCTCGGTCAACGGGCCGCTGAAGAGCGCGCCCGCCTGTACGGTATCGCCTCGGGTGGACGAATCCGGCGCGCTGTAGTTGTAGGTCACCGAACCGCCCCATTCGGGGGCGATCTTGCGGGTGATGATGTTGATCACCCCGCCCATCGCATCGGAGCCATACAGCGAGGACATCGGACCGCGGACCACCTCGATGCGCTCGATCATGTCCGGCGACAGCCAGTTCAGATCCTGCGGACCGAGATCGTCGCGGTAGTTCACGCCGGAGGAATTGCCCTGGCGACGCCCGTCGATGAGGATCAGCGTGTATTGCTCGGGCAGTCCGCGCAGGCGGATTTTGGACTGGGCACCGGACAGCGCGTAGCCGCCGGTCACGCCGGGCACCGTGCTCAACAGCTGGCCGATGCTGGAGACCGGCTTGCGCTCGATCTCCTCGCGGGAGATGACGGTGATGCTGGCCGGGGCATCTTTGATCCACTGCTGGGCACCGGTCGCGGTGACTACGACGGTATCCATGTCCTTGGCAGCGGCTGACGCGGACGCATCGCCGTTGACGGCCGCCTGCGCCGGGCTGCACAGGGCAAGGGCAATCGCGGTGGCAAGCGTGGCGGCGGTGTGGGCAAGCGTGGGGGAAGCAACGCGCATCGGGCAAACTCCTGAAAAATAAGGGTCCGCTGGCGATGGCTGGGACGTCCGTGTAACGAGGGCTTTAGATAACGTTAACAATGGTATCACGACGCATTCGCATTTGACACACGACGACACATGGCGCGCTGCGGATGCGTGCGGCAAACATCCTGCAACGACACGCCAAACCGCCGCCGCCACCACGACGTAGAAAGAACGCTCCGCAGTCCCGCACGCGCAGGGCTGCATCACCCGGGAGCATTCCATGTCCATGACCACCGACCAGGCGGGCGCCTTCGTCACCGCCGCGCTGTCGAAGATCTCCGAACTGTTCTATGCCGGCGCCACCCCAACTGCCTTCGATATGCCGATGGTGGGCAAGGTCATCACCGAGGAGGGTGAGCAGCCCAATGGCAACCTGACCCCTATCGACGAAGAGATGGGTCTGGTGGTCAGCAAGGGCCTGCTGGCGCTGCACGACGATCTCACCATCAAGTTCGCCCTCGGCCATGAGCTCGGGCATGGCACCAGCCTGCATATCCTCAGCCAGGTGGGATTGGAAGGCATCAGCGGGCAGGCCACCGAGGTGATCGCCGATCTGAGCGCGGCCTATATCCTCGTGCAGCTCGGCAGCACCTGGGACGCGGTGATCGGATCGATCAGCACCTGGCGCGACACGGATATTTTCGATGCCCATGCCAGCGGCCACCATCCGCCGGGCGACGAGCGCGTCGCCCATGTGCGGGCGCTGCAGGGTCTGATCGGGAAGAAAGTGGCGTTCAAGGATGCCGCTTACCAGATCTGCAACCCGCTGCCGCGTTCCTGAGAACAGCGCGGTGCGCAGGGAGAACAGGACACCGATGCGCTGAAGCCAGGTCGCAGGGATCGCGATCCGTATCGCGCATGGCGGGTCGCCGCTATCATTCCCCCTCGCAAGGAATGCTCCGGGGGAATGATGTAATGGACACCAAGGCACCACCACGCGCTGCAATGGAACACCTGTACTTCGGCACCGCCCTCGCACTCGTGCTGCATCAGATCGATGCCGCGTTCTGGCACGAATGGGACATGTTCGCCGTCCCCGGCGGCATCCAGGGCTTCCTGGTGTTCAATCTCGTCGCGGTCGGTGCCGTGCTGTGGGGCTACCGCAGCGTGACACTCGGCCTGCGCTCCGCGCGACGGTGGTCAATGGGCTGCGGTGCGCTTGGCATTGGCACGGCGGCACTGCACACCGCGTTTGCCGTGGCCGGGCATCCGGCGTTCGGCCTGCCGCTGTCGATGCTGACGTTGCTGCTGTGTTTTGCGCTGGGGGTGGCGCTGGTGGCCGTGGCGTACCGCCGCACGGGTCGTGATCACTCCAGTGGCAGGCGGTCCGACGCCACCGGCCGCCCAAGCAGCCAACCCTGACCGATCCCACCCGGCACCAGCGACAGCATGTGCGATGCCTGCTCCTCGGTCTCGACCCCTTCAACGATCAGGTCCAGATCCAGGGCGGCGGCCATCGCCGCGATGGACTGCACCACCTGGGTCACCGCCGAGGCCGTGCCGATCGCCCGGGTGAAGCGTCGGTCCATCTTGATGGCGGTGATCGGCAGTTCGGTCAGATACGCGAAGTTGGAGTAGCCGGTGCCGAAGTCATCCACGTAGAAGCGATACCCGAGTGACTTGAGCTCAAGCATGCAGGCGGCAAGGTCGTGATGGTCGGCCGTCGCCCGTTCGGTCAGCTCCAGCACGATCTGGTGCGGGCGCAGGCCCAGCCGGCGCACCTCATCGTGCACATAGCGCCGGAAGTTACGGTCCAGGAGGTCCTGCGAGGTAAGGTTGATGCTCAGGTAGAAGGCGGCGTTGCCGCGCAGCCGCCCGGCCATCTCGCCCAGTGCGATGCGCACCAGCCGCTTGGCCATGCAGGTGCCAAGGCCGTCGCGTTCGGCCAGCGGAACGAACCGGTCAGGCGGAATCTCGCGCCCATCCTCGGTTCGCCACCGCGCCAGTGCCTCCACGCCCAGCAGCTGCCGGTCCGACAGTGCGCGGATCGGCTGATACACCATCGACAGCCCCTGGCCATCGATCGCGCGCCGGAGCTGGGCGAGCAGGGAGCGACGACGCTCCCGATACTCGTGGACCGCCAGCGCGATGCCTGCGCCCGCCAGGGCGCCCAGCACTGCAAGCGACAGGGAGAACCACCACGGTTCCACCAGCACGCTCGATCCGGATTTGCGGGCCGACACGCAGATATCGAACGCGGTACTGCAGCGCCACGCCAGACGCGTTGCCCCGACGTCCAGCGCGGACGCCGCCTCACCGACGGTCACGCCCTGCGAGTCGCCAAAGCGCTGGAACAGGTGCTTGCCGTCGCGCGTGGCAACCACCACGCCCATGCCAGCCGGCGCACGGCTGACCCGATCGAATGCAATGGGTGATGTTGTCACCACCACGCCGTCGCGGGCGGCCATATCAGCGGCGATATCGGCACCGAAGACCCCCGGCAACGCGTGCCAGAGGGCGAAACCGCGTACGCGCCGGTCTGGCGGGGGCAACGGCGAAGGCACGGCAAAGACGCCCCAGGAGGCCGTGCAGCGAACCGCGCCGTCCGCCACGCGTCCGACATCGCGCACGTAGTGCGACTGGATCGCCAGTTGCCGGAGATCCGACAGATCCTCCTCGGTGCACGCCGGGCCCGGCAGTGCCGCAGCACGGTCCAGTGCCTTCACCGATGCCGATGCGACCAGCTCTGCATGGTCCAGCACGAGGTCCGCATAGGCATTGAGCGCGCGATCATCGCGCTGCACCACCACCACCTGCGCGCCCACCAGGGTCACCGCCGCCCCGAGCGCGGCGGCACACAGAATGCGACCGATACCGGCACCTGGCGCCAAGCTGCCCCACCGCGAACGCACTGTCTGGCGCATCTGTACTTCCCTGTCTGGATGCCAATCTGCCTCGGATGAGACCGTATCAGTAACCGGTGTCATCTGCGTCGTTCTTATCGGCGACGGCGCCGCTCGCCTTGAGCCCTGCGGGGCATGGCCGCGTGCAGGCTGGACGCGGGAACTCTTCCTGCCTGCGGTGCCGGTCATGCGCCCCGTGGCAAGTCGGTTGTCGGCGGACGGACCGCCGACCGAGCGGCCCCCGCATTGCGCCGGCCATCCGCGTCTTGCGACGCTGCACACGCCAATTGCCGCCGTTAATGTGATGTTATAACCTCCCGCCTCTTTCAAAAGGGGGATGTATGCGTCGTCCGGTACTTGCAGTCGCCATTCTTTTATCCATCCACAGCGCCTACGCGGCGGAGGACATCACGCTAGCCACGGTCCGCGTCAACGCCGATGGCCCGTCACGCATCGACAGCATCGTGGTGGTCCAGAACCGCCAGGCGCAGAACCGGACGCTCGGCACTCTGCTTGAGCATGTGTCCGGGGTGCAGAGCAGCGCCTTCGGACCGAACGCGGGCGCTCCGGTAATCCGCAGCCTGAGCGGCAACCGGGTGCAGATACTGGAGGATGGCCAGTCCATCCTCGGCCTGAACGCATTGAGCGGCGACATCAACATTCCCTTCGACCCGCTGTTTGTCCGCAGCGTCACGGTCAACAAGTCATCGGACACCGTCCGTTATGGCGGCAACGCGCTGGGCGGCAGCGTCAACATCGATTCCGGCCTGATCTCCCGGACGATGGAAGACCAGGACCAGGCGATGGAACTGGTACTGCGAAAAGGGTTCAACGCCGCCGACGCCCAGGGCTTCCGCATGAATTTCAACAACCGGCGCAACCTGTCCACGAACCTGCAGATGTCGGTCCAGCGGATCTCGCACTACGACATTCCGGGCAACAGCAAGGCCGCGGTGTGCGACAGCCAGCTTTTCCCGGCCACAGGCGGGGTCAACAGCGCGCTCGCCGACGCGTGCCAGAAAGAGGCGAGGGTCCAGCAGATCTACAACAAAGCCTCGCAGCCCTACATCGATCAGTTCATGACGGAAAATCCGGACTGGGCCGACGGCGACTTCTCCTTCTACACCAACGCACCCCGTTCGGTGTGGATGGGCAAGACCTATGTCAATCCGGTGAACCCTGCGTATCAGAAGGGCACGCCGTCGTATGTGACAAGCAGGATCAACCGCGATGTGACGCCCAACTACCACGGCACGCTCGGCAACAGCTACGCAAAGAACACGCATCTCGGCGTGGGCTCCACGTACTTCTTCGACCGTGGCCATGTGGGCGTCAGCCTGGATGCCACGGACAGCACCTACGGCGTGCCCGGCTTCTCGATGGAGAACCAGTCCTTCGGGGCGGACGCCACCCGCGACCGTCCGGTAGGCGTCAAGCTCACGCAGGACAAAGTGGCGATCGAAGGCCGGCTGCTGGACCCGCTGCCCTTCCTCGACAGCGCCGAGCTGCGGGCCTCCCGGTTAAGCAATACGTCGGGCGAGTACCTGGGCACCTCCAAGGCCAATGCGTACCGATTCGACACCACCCAGTCCGAACTGCTGCTGGCGCAGCGGCCACGTGGGCCGCTCAGCGGTGTGCTCGGCCTGAGTCATCGCACCCGCGACGTGGACGGCGAGGGCAAAGATCGCTACCTGCCAGACGTCATCACCGACAGCAGCGCGGTATTCGTCAAACAGACCCTGGCGTTCGATCGCGCCACCTTCGATGCCGGATACCGGCACGAACGTGTGGCGCACGACATCAGGGAAAGCCGCTTCACCCCCTCACGCAATTCCCCCAACATGCGACTGGCGGGCCGGTCCTACGCGCTCAACAGCTACAACGTCGGCAGCTATGTGAGGCTTGGCCCTCTCTTCGGTGCCAAGGTCCGCTACGCGTCCTCGCAACGGGCACCCGACATCAACGAGCTGTACGCCAGCAACCGCCACTACTCGATCATGACCCAGGAGGAGGGCAACCAGAACCTCCTGCCGGAACGTGCCCGGACCACCGAACTGACCCTGCTGTTCAACAGCGGTGGGCTGCAGGCCACGGCGACCGCGTATCGGATGAAGGTCGACGATTTCCTCTACCAGGGCTACGCGGGCCTGCAGACCGCCAACCGCTTGCCGCTGAAGTACTGGAAGCAGACCGATACCACCGTCAAAGGGTTCGAAGTGGACCTGGCGCAGTCGCTGGCGCTTGGACGCGCCGGCACGCTCACGCTGGCTGCCTTTGCCGACCTGGTGAAGAACCGGGCCGACCATCCCGACCGTCTGCGCGCACACAACGACGGTGCGTACCTGCCCAACATGCCCACCAACCGCTACGGTGCGAACCTGGCGTGGGAGCGCGAGGGCTGGACCGCGCGGCTGTCCAGTACCTACTACGACACGCAGCGCTACCTGGGCAAGAACGTCAGCCAGGAAGTGCCGCTGGATGCGTTCAACCTGGTGGACCTGCAGCTCAGCCGTGCATTCGCCGTGCGCAACGCGTTCGCGTCATCCGTCGAGGTATTCCTCAATGGCTCCAACCTCCTCAATGAGGATGCGCGTCCACACAATTCACCGCTGAAGTACATCGCCCCGTTGCCCGGCCGTGGGTTCCAGGTCGGGGTAACGGTACGGATGTAGCCTGGATTGCGCCCCCCTGGGGGGGCGCAGCCACGGCGTCTTCGCATCGCCAGGGGTATAGTCGGAGCATCCTCAGCACAGGGATCGACGCGATGCAGAAGGGCTCGGATCTACTGGTCAAGGCGCTCGAGAACGAAGGCGTGGACCGCATCTTTGGCGTGCCGGGTGAGGAGAACCTGGACTTCCTGGAATCGCTGCGCGGCTCGCGCATCGAACTGGTTCTCACACGCCACGAACAGGCGGCCGCGTTCATGGCCGCCACGCATGGCAGGCTCACCGGCCGGCCCGGCGTCTGCCTCGCGACGCTGGGTCCCGGCGCGCTGAACTTCTCGACCGGCGCGGCCTACGCCCACCTCGGCGCGTGGCCTATGATCCTCATCACCGGGCAGAAGGCAGTGATGAGCGCCAAACAGGCGCGGTTCCAGATCGTCGATATCGTGGCGTCGATGAAGCCGCTCACGAAAATGACACGTCAGATCGTCAGCCCGGCCTCCATTCCGGCCACGGTGCGCGATGCGTTCCGCGTGGCGATGGAAGACCGCCCCGGGCCCGTCCACCTGGAACTGCCGGAGGACATCGCCGGTGAGGAAGTGGAGGATGTCGCGGTCATACCGGTGCACCCGCTGGAGCGTCCCATCGCGCCGCCGGCCGCACTCGACCGTGCCGAAGCGGCCATTCTTGCAGCCAGGCGGCCACTGGTGATGATCGGCGCGGCGTGCAGCCGGCCGTGGCTGGCCGAGGCGTTGTCCGCGTTTGTGGCGCGCACGCGCCTGCCGTTCTTCAACACGCAGATGGGCAAGGGCGCCGTCACCGGCGGCTCCAACCTGTACGTGGGAACGGCCGCCCTCTCGGAGGGTGACTATGTGCACGAGGCCATCGCCCGGGCCGACCTGATCATCGCCATCGGCCACGACACCGTCGAAAAGCCGCCGTTCCTGATGAAGAGCAGCGGTGGGCCCAAGGTCATCCATATCAGCTTCCAGTCCGCCACGGTCGAACAGGTCTACCACCCGGATATCGAGGTGCTGGGCGACATCGGCGCCTCGGTCGACGCACTGGCCGGCCGGCTGGAAGGACGCCTGCCCACCGATGAAGGCATGGTCGACCTGCGACAGAAGATCCTCGCCCGTCTCAACGACCGCGCCGAGGAAGATCGCTTCCCGGTCACCCCGCAACGTCTGGTGCATGACGTGCGCCAGTCCATGCCGGACGACGGCATCGTCTGCCTCGACAACGGCATGTACAAGATCTGGTTCGCCCGCAATTACCGCACGCATGTGGCCAACACACTGCTGCTCGACAACGCGCTGGCCACGATGGGCGCCGGCCTGCCGTCGGCCATGATGGCGGCGATGCTGTACCCGCAGCGTCGCGTCATGGCGGTGTGCGGAGACGGCGGGTTCATGATGAATTCGCAGGAGATGGAAACCGCCGTGCGGCTGGGGCTCAACCTGGTGGTGGTGATCCTCAATGACAGCGCTTACGGCATGATCCGCTGGAAGCAGGCGGTGGATGGTTTCGAGGACTTCGGCATGCGGTTTGGCAATCCGGATTTCGTAAAGTACGCCGAAGCCTACGGCGCCAAGGGCTCCCGGGTGACAGCCGTCGACCAGCTGGTGCCGATGATCGAGGCCGCCTTCGTCGGTGGCGGCGTTCACGTGGTGGATGTGCCGATCGACTATTCCGAGAACACCCGCGTACTGGTGGATGAGCTGCGCAATCGCACGCCGGTGGTCGGCTGCGCGTAGGCACGCTCTCCCTTTGGCAAGGAATTCAACATGCTGACCGTCGTACAGGCTTTCGACCGGGCGCCCATCGCAGAGATCGGCGTTGACAGTGCCGCCGCGCTGGAACGCAAGCTCAGCGCCGCCGAGCGGGTGTTCAAGGACCGCGACGGCTGGCTCCACCCTCATCAGCGCGTCGCGATCCTGCGCAGGCTCGCCGCCCTGATGGACGCAAGGCGCGAGCACCTGGCCCTGCAGATCGCCCGCGAGGGTGGCAAGCCGCTGCCGGATGCCATCGTCGAGACCACCCGTGCCATCGACGGCGTTCACAACGCCGCCGACGAACTGCGCAACTTTGCCGGCCGCGAGATCCCGATGGGCCTGTCGGCGGCCGCCGAGAATCGCTGGGCGTTCACCACCCGGGAACCCATCGGCATCGTGGCGGCCATCTCGGCGTTCAATCATCCGCTGAACCTGATCGTCCACCAGGTCGCCCCGGCCATCGCCGTTGGTTGCCCGGTCATCATCAAGCCGGCCTCCTCAACCCCGCTGTCATGCCTGGAGTTCGTGGCGATGGTGCACGAGGCGGGGCTGCCCGAACCGTGGTGCCAGAGTTTTCTGCCGGAAGGCAACGACCTGGCCGAGGCGCTTGCCACAGACAGACGCATTGCCTTCCTGAGCTTCATCGGCTCGGCGAGGGTAGGGTGGTCGCTGCATGCCAAGCTCGCCCACGGCGCACGCGCGGCGCTGGAGCACGGCGGGGTCGCGCCGGCCATTGTCGACCGCAGTGCCGACCTGCCCGGCATCATCGAGCCGATCGTCAAGGGCGGCTACTACCACGCCGGCCAGGTGTGCGTGTCCACGCAGCGCATCTTCGTTCACGACGCCATCGCCGAGGACTTCACCCAGGCCCTGATCGCCCGGGTGGAGCGCCTCCGCACCGGCGACCCGACGCTGCAGACCACCGAGGTGGGCCCGCTGATCCAGCCACGCGAGGCCGACCGCGTGGCTGAATGGATCGACGAAGCGGTGCGCGGCGGCGCGCAGTTGGTTGCTGGCGGGAGGCGGCTCTCCGACACCACACTGCAGCCCACCGTGCTGCTCAATCCGCCCGGCGACGCGCGGATCACCACGCAGGAGGTGTTCGGACCGGTGGTGGCGGTATACCGCTACGCCGGGCTCGACGAGGCGATAGCGCGCGCCAACGCGCTGCCCACCGCGTTCCAGGCCAGCGTGTTCGCGCAGGATATCGATATCGCCCTGCGCGCCGCGAACCGGCTGGACGCCTCGGCCGTGATGATCAACGATCCCACCGCATTCCGCACCGACTGGATGCCCTTCGCGGGCCGCCGCGAGTCGGGCTACGGCACCGGTGGCATTCCGTACACCATGCGGGACATGTCGCAGGAGAAGATGATCCTGATGCGGCGGCGCTGAACGCTGCCAGCCGCCAACGTTTGCCCGCCTCTCGTCAGTTCCTATGCTCGGTGTGGATACCTGCGGCGTCGACCTCAGCCGGCGTCCGTGGCCGTGCCCACGTCATGCAGGCTGCGCAGCTTCTTCTTGTTGATCTTGCCCACGCTGGTGCGCTCGATGGCGTCAACGAAGCGGACCCGGTCCGGGATCGCGTAGCGGGAGATGTCGCCCGAGCGGCTGCGTGCGGCGACCAGCTCGATGATCTCCGCTTCGCTGACCTTGCTGCCGGCACGCCGGACCACCAGCGGCAAGGGGCGCTCGCCCCATTTCGTGTCGCTGATGCCGATGACGGCCACCTCGCTCACTGCCGGGTGCAGCGCAATGATGTCTTCCAGCGCAAGCGAGGAGATCCACTCGCCACCGGTTTTGATCACATCCTTGATGCGGTCGGCCACGCGCAGGTAGCCGCCCGGATCGATATTGCCGATGTCCCCGGTATGGAGGTAACCACCTGCCCATAGCGCTGCCGAGGCGTCCGGATTGTGCAGATAGCCCTGCGTGAGCCAGGGCGCACGTACCACCACCTCGCCGGTCGCAATGCCATCGTGGGCAACGTCATGCATGTCTTCGTCGACGATGCGCAGGTCCACCAGCGGCACCGGGATGCCCGCCTTGGTCCGCAGCGAAAGCGCCTCGTCCGCATCGGTCAGGGCATCGACATCGATCTGGGCGAGGGTGAGCAGGGGGCAAGTCTCGGACATGCCGTAGCCGCCGAAAATGTCGATGCCAGCGGCCAGCGCCTGCTGCGCCAGCGCCCGCGGCAGTGCGGCGCCGCCGATGACCACTTTCCAGCGTCGAAGATCGGTCGTCGCGGCAGCGGGGTGGCCCAGCAGCATGTGCAGAATGGTCGGCACACAATGCGAGAACGTGACCTTTTCGCGGGCGATCAATCCCAGCAACCGCTCGGGCAGATAGCGTCCGGGGTACACCTGCTTGATGCCCATCAGCGTGGCCACATAGGGCAGGCCCCATGCGTGGACATGGAACATCGGCGTGATCGGCATGTACACGTCATCGCGGTGCAGGCGCCCCTGGCTGGCCGCACTGCCCAGCGCGGCCATCGCCGCCAGGGAATGCAGCACCAGTTGCCGGTGAGTGAAGTACACGCCTTTGGGCAGGCCGGTGGTGCCGGTCGTATAGAACGTGGTGGCGCGGGTGTTTTCATCGAAGTCCGGGAAGGCGGTGACCGCTGTGGCCTCCCGCAGACCGGCTTCATACTCGGTCACGAAACCCGTTGGCAGCGGGCCATCGCCATCGTCCAGCAGAATCCGCGCGCGCAGGTCCGGCAGCTGTTCCTCGATGCTCTCCAGCATCGGCAGGAACTCACGGTTGACCAGCAGCACCCGCGCCCCGCTGTGATTGAGCGTATAGGCGATCTGCTCGGGGGCCAGACGGATGTTCACCATCATCAGCACCGCACCGATCATCGGCACGGCGAAGTAGCTTTCCAGATAGCGGTTGCTGTCCCAGTCCATCACCGCCACGGTATCGCCGTGCTTGACTCCCAGCGATGTCAGCAGCCCGGCCAGTTGGCCGATGCGTGCCTGCAGGGTGCGGTAGTCGAAGCGCACCGTGTCGCCGTAGACGATCTCCTGTGCCGGATGGACCGCCAGTGGCGTGTGCAGGAGCTGCCTGATCAGCAGCGGGTAGGCATGGGCGTCGGGGGCATGGGACATGGGATCTTCCTGGAGGGCAACGCGTCAGCGGCTGACGGCCGTGGGGATGGACAGGTGGTCATGCCGCAGTGGCGCTTCGGCCCGAGGCGTCGGTTGGATGAGCGCATCCTGCGGCAGGGCGAGGGCGGCATCTTCAAGGTGATTCCACACCTGGTCCAGCGCGGCGAAGACGTAGGGCAGCAGGGGCACATAGCGCTTCCGGTAGTCCGGGAAGGCCAGCAGCGAGTCGAAATGCTGTGCGTGATTCACCCGCCAATAGGCGATCCGGGCCCCGGCGCTGCGGGCAAGCGGAACATAGCGGTCACTGGTCAGGTCGATGGGCACCAGTCCGTCGTCAACGCCGTGGATGACCACGATCGGCAGCCCGCGACGGGGTGCCTTCGCGGCGGCCTCGGCAATGCCGGCACGCACCCGGCGGGCATCGGCGCTGTCGCCCCTGCCAAGCCCGCGCAGACACTCAAGGCCGCGCAACGGCTGCTCTGCCGACGATGCCGCGCTGCCATCCACCAGCACCACGCCGTTGCCCGGCGGGATGCCGCTGCCCTCGCTCCACCAGGTGGCACGCAGGCCGGCCGCTGCCGGGCCGGGCCTGCCGTCCGCGCCGGCAGCCGAGAAGCCGTAGCCGCAGGGATGCGCGCCCACGCTGTAGCGTCCATAGGATGAGGAATAGGTTGCCGCGATGGCACGCCACAGATCGAACCCTGCTGCGAACGCGCCGGCACGCAGGGCGCCGTCGCTCAGGCCCGCCTCGGCAAGCTGCTGCCGCGCCGACCGTGCCTGTGCCGCCGTGTCGTCGCCCTGAACCTCCCCGGCGGCGCGCAACTGTGCGCAGCGCATCGTGCCGGCCTGCGTTGCCTGTGCCTGCGGCGGCGGTTGTGGCAGATCCTCAAGTGCGAGCAGCGCGCACGGCATCAGCAGCGCGGACTGGGTCACGACCTCGTACAGCGGCGGGGCGCCGGCCACCGAGACATTGGGCTCACCGGCCACCATCGCATCAAACGCATCTACGCCGAGCTCCGCTGCCCGCAGCACGGCGCCGCCGCCATTGGACACACCCACGCCCAGCGTGCGGGTGTTGGCGTTGGTGAAGGGCGCGGCGCGGGGGTAGGCGCGGTCCAGCGCCTGCTGGCCAAACTGCAGCGCCTGCAGCAGATGCCGGCCCCAATCCGCTTCCGGGTTGTCGCCCGAATGCGCGTGCTTGACGGCGATGCCGCGCGTGGCCATTGCATCGGCGGGGACGAATGCCAATGCGCCCTCGGTGGCGGGCGTGCCGTCCGCCTGGACGCCGGCGCGGGCGTCCAGATCGTAGTAGTCGCTGCCGGCACCCTTGTCGGTGTAGGCGACCGCGCACCCGCGCGCCAGTCCCCAGCTCCCGGCCACCGCAACGGCCCCATAGATGCCTCGCGAACCGGAGGAGGCGGCCACCACCAGGCAGCGCCGCGCACCATCGAAGGTGTCGGGCACCTGCACCAGCACGCGATGCGGGTGGCGCGCGCCGGGCACCCGCGCATACGCCGAGAACTCGCGGCCCGGCACCCCCTGCAATGACCCATACACCTCGCCAAAGCCACCGCCGGGGGTGAGGTCGGCGATGCCGCGCCAGCTGCTCCAGATCGCGCGGCGACGGGCCTCGTCCGCCGTCGGCTGGGCCGCGGCGGCGAACGGCGGCGCGTTGTTGGAACGCAGGGCGTCGATCCCCAGTCCTGCGGTCAGCAGATCATCACTGCCGCGGTGCAGCGTTTCCCGCCACTGCTCGAACACGGGCGATGCCGCGAGGGGTCGGGGCGGGGCCGCATCGGCAACGGACGCGCAGGCCGACAGCAGCGGCAGCGCGGCGCACAACAGGGACGCAGGACGGAGGTGGCTCATCGCACTACCGTAGCAAGCCCGGCCGGTTCCGCCAGCGTACCTAGGTACCAGTGCCGCGCAGCGGACGATTTGCTAACCTCGGACGGACATGCCGACCCTCCTGATCGCCGATGACCACCCCCTGTTCCGCGCGGCGCTGCACCGCGCGGCAGAGGAGGCGGTGGCCGATCTGCAGATCAGCGAGGCCGATTCACTGCACGGCGTGCTCGAAGCGATCGAGGCGCAGCCGATCGACCTGATGCTGCTGGACCTGCACATGCCTGGCAATCACGGCCTCGCCGGATTGGCCACCATCCGTGCACTGCAGCCTGGCCTGGCGATCATCATCGTCTCGGCCAATGAGGAGCCGCACGTGATCCGACGCGCCATCGACCTCGGTGCAGCAGGCTATCTCCCCAAGAGTTCCGGGCTGACCGACCTGCAGGCCGCGTTGCAGACGGTGCTCGATGGCGAGCGCTGGATACCGGCGTTGCTGCGCGAGCCGGTGGCGCGGGTGGCGCCCTTCAGCAGGGACATCGACCTGGCTGCGCGCCTGTCCAGCCTGTCCGCGCATCAGTACAAGGTGTTGAGCCTGGTGGCCGAAGGGCTGCTCAACAAGCAGATCGCCGATCGGCTGGGTGTGCAGTTGCGCACGGTCAAGGCGCATATGACCCGCATCATGGGCCGGCTCGGTGTGCGCAATCGTGCGCAGGCCATCCGCGTTCTGCACGAAATGGGCCTGGCCGATCCGTCCCGGCAGATCGACGAGGCGCAGGACGCCTGATCCACCGCGCGGCAGGTTGCCCGCTCAGGCCTTGGCCGTGGCGGGCGCTGCCAGCAGATGGTTGATCGCCCAGCGCAGCGCCAGAGGCTTGAACGGCTTGTTCAGCAGCGACAGGCCCGCCTCGCGTACGGCATCACGCGTGTCGCTGCCGGTATCGGCACTGAGGATCACCGTCGGCCGCGGCCCATGCACGGCGACCAGCCGCTTCCAGAGCGCGACACCGGTATCGCCCTCGTCTAGGTGGTAGTCGAACAGCCACAGAGCGGCTTCATGTGCCGAGGCATCCAGCGCTCCGGCATCGCGTACCGCGACGACATCGCAGCCCCACGCAAGCAGCATCTGCCGCATCGCGTCCAGCGCGTCGGGATCATTGTCCACCACCAGTACACGGGCGCCCTTGAGCGTGCCGGTGCCGCCGTTGGCAACCTCGGCGCGAGGGGCAGCCGGCGGTGCCGCCCGCGCCACGGCAATGGAGAAGGCCGCGCCGCGGTCGAGCACGCTGTGCAGTTGCAGCGGCGCGTGCAGCAGGTCGGCAATCCGGTGCGCGATGGTCAGCCCCAACCCCAGCCCCTGGCCATTGCTGCGGTCGCCACGGTGGAACTCCTCGAACACTACCGCCTGATGCTCCGGCGCGATGCCCGGACCGCTGTCATGCACGCCGATCACCAGCGTCCGGCCCTGGCGGCGCACGCCCAGCAGCACGTCGCCACGACGGGTGTAGCGGATGGCGTTGGCCAGGAAGTTCTGCAGCACCCGGCGCAGCAGCAGCGGATCGCTGTGCACCCAGGCACGGGTGCGCACGTAGCGGAACTGCAGGCCGCGCGCGGCGGCCAGCACCGCAAACTCCTGTGCAAGCGGATCCAGGACCGACGACAGCGCGAACGGGCGTGGATCGGCTACCAGCCCGCCCGCTTCCAGCCGCGAAATATCCAGCAGGCCCGACAGCAGATCGTCGGTGGAATCCAGCGCACCCCGGATCTGGCGCAGGAAGCTGTCGAGAAACTCGGAGTGGATGTGCTGGGACATCGCATCGGTCAGCAGCTGCGCCGCATGCAGCGGCTGGATCAGGTCGTGGCCCACCGCCGTCAGGAAGCGGGTTTTGGCCACGTTGGCCCGTTCCGCTTCATGCACGGCTTCCTCCAACCGGGCGGTGCGGTCCTGCACGCGGCGCTCCAGCGTTTCGTTGCTGCGCTTGAGGGCATCTTCGGCGCGGCGGAACGCGGTGACATCGGTGAAGGTAGCCACGTAGCCGCCGCCCGGCATCGGGTTGCCGCGGATTTCGACGATGGTGTTGTCCGGGAAGATGCGCTCGGCCAGGTGCGGGGTGCCGCGTCGCATGTGCGCGACGCGGCGCAGCAGGGCCTTGTCGGGCGTGTCGCCGGGACCCTCACCGATCTTCAGTTGCCCCAGCGCCCATGCCGTGAGGCTGGCCACCGGCTGGCCCACCTGCAGCAGTTCCGGTGGGAACTTGAACAGCGCGGCATAGCGGCTGTTCCAGGCGACCAGCTGGAGCTGGGCATCGACCACGCTGATGCCTTGGCTCATGTTCTCCAACGCGGCTTCCAGCAGGCGCTGGTTGAAGCGCAGCGCCTGGGTGGCTTCGCCTACCGCACGGGTGACAACATCCAGCGGGGCCGCGCCGCCATCGCGTGCCGCCTCCACCAGCAGCCGCGCCATGCCCGCGCCGACCACGGCGGTCAGTTCGCGCTCGATCGCCGTGACGCGGTCGTCATCGAGCATCTGCCCCGCATGCCCGTCCATCAGCTGTCGTGCGCGTTCCTGGCCCAGAAAGCGACCGGCGGTCCTGCGCATCGCGGCCGCCGCCACCGCGTCACGCTGCAGGGGCATCGAGGGGCGCGCCGCGCGCGACACCAGCACCACCGTCGCCAGATTCACCGCCAGGCTCGCCCCCATGCTGATGGCGATATGGCCCGGCTGCATGCGCAGGGAGAACATCGCCAGCCAGTGCAGCCCGTCGGGGCCGGCTGACGGCGGCGGGGCAGGGATCACCATCGGCAGCAGCACCAGCCACAGCCAGACGACCGAGCCCAGCACGATGCCGGCGATGATGGCCGGGGAGGGCGTGCGCGGGCGGTACACCGCCAGCAGCACCGCCGGTGCCAGCTGCGACAAGGCGGTGAAGGACATCAACCCGAAATCGCTGAGGGCCTCGGTGCCGCTCATCGCGCGGCTGTACAGCCACGACATCAGGAACACCGCCAGGATGCCGGCGCGACGGAACGCCAGCACCCGCGGCCGCAGGTCGGCACCGGTGTCGCCGCGCTCGATACCGCCCAGCAGGCGCGAGCCCACACCGTGGTTGCCCAGCATGATCGACAGCGTCAGGCCGGACAGGATCATCATGCCGGTAGCCGCGCTCAGGCTGCCCAGGTACGCCAGCAGCGCCAGCAGGTGATGGCCGCGCTGCTGCGGGAGGGCCAGCACATACAGGTCCGGCGACATCGTCGCCGGCAGCTGCGCCGCACCGGACAGCGCCATCGGCACCGACGGCAACCCGATCAGCAGCAGGTACAGCGGAAAGAGCCAGCGCGCTGTCTTGAGGTGCGACGACTGGCGCAGTTCCACCACCCCCACATGAAACTGATGCGGCAGGGTGAACGCCGCCATTGCACCAAGCGCCACCATCGTGAGGAAGTCCGGGATGATCGCCGGCGGCGGCAGATGCACCATTCTTTCCAGCAGTGGTGTGCCCGCCTGGTGCACCGAGACAGCGGCATAGAGGCCGATGGCCAGCAGCGCCGCCAGCTTCAGCACCGATTCCAGGCCCAGCGCGACCACGATGCCGCGGTTGTGCTCGGTGGCCGACGCCTTGCGTGCACCAAACAGCATGGTGAACGCCGCCATCGTGAGCGCAAACCAGAACGACATGTCCAGCTGCCAGCCACTCGCCGCGAAATCATCGCCGAGCAGGGCACCGAGCCCCTGGCTGACGGCCTTGAGCTGCAGCGCGATGTACGGAATGATCCCGAACAGCGCGACCAGGGTGATGGTGACGCCCAGCCCTTGGTCGGTGCGCAGCCGCGCCACCACCAGGTCGGCGATGGTGGCGCTGTTGTGCTGCTTGGCCAGCCGCCCGAGCCGTGCGAGGAAGGGCAGGCCGAAGCCGAAGATCAGCGCCATGCCGATCAGCGTGGGCGGGATCGGAAAGCCCCACTGCACGCCCTGAGACGCCGCGCCGTAGTAGGTCCATGCGGTGCAGTGCACGCCCAGCGACAATGCATAGATGGCCGGCCACACCTTCGTGAGCCGATGCCCCTGGCGCTCTCCCCACAGGGCGACGCCAAACAGCAGCACGGTCCACGCAATGCAGGCGAACAGGACGATGGAGGGCGTCAACATCACTCCAGTGTAGAGAGAACCCCGGCCGGCGTGCAGCAGGCCGGCGCCGCGTTGCGGGAGAGGGCGTCGCCGCTAGGGTGCGGCGACGATCAGCGACAGCTGCTCGGCCACCAGGGCCACCGCGCCGCCAGGCATCACCTCCACCGCCTTGTGCTGGGTCAGCAGCCACTGCCCGGGCTGGCGCGCCTCCAGCGACACCAGCCGCGACCGTACCCGCACCTCTGCGCCACTCGGCACCGGCGCAAGGAAGCGCACCGTGTTCAAGCCGTAGTTGAGTACGTGGGCAATGCCGGGGAAGCCCGTCAGCGCCGCCACATCGTCTTCAACGGTCAGCGAGAGCAGCAGGAACCCATGCGCGATCGTCTTGCCCCCCGGCAACCCGGTCTGCGCCCGGGCCGGATCAACATGGATCCAGTTGTGGTCGCCGGTGGCGTCGGCAAACGCGTCGATGCGCGACTGCGCAATGCGCGTAACCCGGCCCAGCCGCTCGCGCTCCGCCCAGTCCCGTAGCGCCTGCAGCGCCACGGGCAATGCCTCGATCGGCGCAGTCGAACTCATCGCACGCGCTCCAGCAGGGCGAGGATCGCGTCGCGCGCCTCCGGTTCGGAGAGGGTGGGCGCGTGCCCTACGTCCGGTACTTCGACCAGCCGGGCAGTTGGCGAGGTTGCCGCCATCTGACGTGCCACCTCGGCGGGCAGAATGTCCGACAACGCCCCGCGTACCACCAGCACCGGCACCCGCGCCGTCAGCCTGCGCACCGCGCGCCACAGCACCGGGCGCAGCAGCCACAGCACCCACGGCCGGGTGGTGCGGATCACCGCCGGGTCGTAGTCCAGTTCCAGCAGACCATCGTCGCGCGGCCGGAAGGTGCGTGTGGCCATCGCCTGCCAGTCATCGGCGGTGAAGCGCGGGAACGCGGCTTTGCCGATGGAGGCCACATAGGCGGTGGCCTGGTCCAGATCCATCGGCGGCACGGGCTTGCCGGCATACGTTCCGATCCGTGCGAGGGCCTCGCGCGGCACCTTGGGGCCTGCATCGTTGAGCACCGCCGCAGCGACCAGACCCGGTGCGCGCGACGCGAGGGTGAGGGTGACCAGCACGCCCAGCGAGGTGCCGACGAACACCGCCTTGTCGATGTGCTGCGCGCGCAGCAGCGCCACCATGTCGTCGGCATAGGCACGCGGGTTGTAGCTGGACGGGTCGGGCGCCCGCGCCGACCCGGCACGCCCGCGCAGGTCAACGGCAAGCACGCGCCACCCGGCGGCAGCCAGTGTTCCGGCAAGGGCATCGAAGTCGGCGGCATTGCGGGTCAACCCGGGAATGCAGACCACCGTGCCACGGGGCGGCTGTCCTGCGGCCGGTGCATGGTCGCGCGCGTGCAGGCGCAGGCCATCGTCGCTGTTCCAGTACAGATCATCATGGGACTGCGTCATGCGGGTGCCTTCTAGAAATCGTAACGGACGCTGAGACTGTACTGGCGCGGCGGGCCATAGAAGCCAATCAGCGTGCCGGCCGCCGGAATGTTGTAGCCGGTGGTGCGGTACGCCTTGTCGGCCAGGTTGTCGCCCTGCAGCGAGAAGGTCCACGTGTCGTCGAGCCGCCAGATCACCCCGGCATTGACCAGGCCGTAGCCCTGCTGACGGATCACCGGACTCAGATCCGTGGTCGGCCATACCTCGCTCTGGTAGCTGTAGCCCACCCGTGCGGACAGGTTGCCTCCCCTGGCCAGGTCGGTGCGGTACTCCACATTCAAGGCACCGGAAACCTTTGGCGCGTTGGTGAACTTCATCTGGTCGGCAACGTTGAGGCCGCGGTCCATGTACTCGTCGTAGCGGGTGTGCAGCCAGGCCAGGTTGCCGGTGACGAGCCAATGCCGGGTCGGCAGGTACTGGTACTCCACTTCCAGGCCGTTGATGGTGCCGGCGCCGGCATTGGTGAAGTCGCCGAAGAAGGCATCGTCCACGCCGTCGCCATTGGTATCGATACCCGTGAACACCGACAGCTGGATGTCCTTGTACTTGTTGTGGAACGCCGACAGGTTGAGGAACAGGCGCTGGTCGAGGAAGGCCATCTTGCTGCCGACCTCGAGACTGTCCACGGTTTCGTCATCGAATGGCTCGGCGGAGCGCGGCACCGCCACGGCATTGGCGCGGATGTTGTACCCGCCCGACTTGAACCCACGGGTGGCCAGGCCGTACACCATGATGTCCGGGGTGATCTGGTAGTCCAGCGACACCTTGGGCGAGACGTTCCTGAAGCTGGTGGTCTTGTCGAAATCGGCTGCCACCGCCACAGGCCGGGTGAACGTCGCATCGGCATAGAAGCGGTTCAGCACGATCGCGCGCTTGTCCTCGTCGGTGTAGCGCGCGCCGAGGTCGAGCTTGAGCGTACTGGTCAGGTCGAATGTCCAATCGGCATAAAGCGCGATGCTGTCCGTGATCACCTTGCCCCGGGTGTCGGCGAACTGCAGATTGAAGAAGTTGTTGCGGATCTGCCCGCCAGCTTCGCCGCTGAACTGGTACAGACCCACCACGCCGCGCACACGGCCGCCCGCATCGTAGTTGAGCTGCAGCTCGTTGCTGACCTGGTTGTCGGTATAGGTACCGCCGACATCGGCCACCTTGACCGGCGTGCTGTCGAAGTCGATGTTGGCCTCGCTGTCGGATTCGCGCTTGGCCACCACGTACTTCACCGCCACATCTTCACTGGGCCGCCAGTTCACCGTGGCCGAGGCGCCCTTGGTTTCCACGCTGTTGAGATTGCGCATGCCCGAGCGGATGTCGTAGCGATCGTCCATCGGCGGATACGCCGAGGTGAACGGGTTGGGCGCCAGCATCTTTGAGCCCCGCATACCGGATTGGTCGTCGATCCAGTCCAGCGCGAACTGCACATCCACATCATCGCCCGCATACGCCCCCAGGTTCAGGCGCGCCGCATTGATCTGCTTGTCGCTGACCGGCTGGCCGTTGAACCTGTTCTCGCCGAAACCATCGTGGTTCAGGCTGGCCACCGCCACGCGCGCGCGCAGGCCGCTGTCGGCACCGCCCAGCGGGCCGCCGATGGCGGCCTTGGCATCGAGCTGGCTGTAGTTGCCCACGGTGATCTGGGCAAACCCTTCGGTCTGGGTAGGCAGGCCGCGCGAGATGTACTTGATCGCACCGCCGATGGTGTTCTTGCCGTACAACGTACCCTGCGGTCCGCGCAGCACCTCGACGCGCGACACGTCGAAGACGTCCAGCAGGGCCCCCTGCGGGCGGGCGATGTAGACGTCGTCCAGATAGATGCCCACACCCGGATCGGCCCCCCAGGTGGGATCGGACTGGCCAACGCCACGGATGTACGCGGTGACCGTGCTGCTCGCGCCGCGCGCCGCGTAGATGGTCAGATTGGGCACCAGCGCATCCAGATCGCCGATGTCCTGCACGTTCATCCTGTCCAGCGCTTCGGAGGTAAAGGCGGTCACTGCCACCGGCACTTCCTGCAGGGTTTCCTCGCGCTTGCGGGCGGTGACCGTGATGCTGTCCAGATTGGTGGGCGCAACAGACTTGCCTGCCGTCGGTGCAGCCTGTGGCGCCTCCTGGGCCAGTACCGGCCCGGAGGCCAGCAGCGCGCCGATCATAAGACTCAGACAATTCCGTTTCATTCGGTCCTCCCCCAAGGCATGTGCGTCGCAGGTGGCCCTATGCCACCCATGACGCCTAGGCTAAGGGTGCCGCGCTGCGGCCGCGAGTGGACCTAGGTCCAGTCGGCAGCGGCCGTCAGATCCGGATACTGGGCGCCTCTTCATCTGGAAGCGCCGCATGTCGTTACTGATCGTACTTGCAGCGCTGGCCTTCCTCATGCTGGTGGCCTACCGCGGCTACAGCGTGATCCTGTTCGCGCCCATCGCCGCGCTCGGTGCGGTGCTGCTGACCGATCCCTCGCTGGTGGCACCGATGTTCACCGGCTTGTTCATGGACAGGATGGTCGGCTTCCTGAAGCTCTATTTCCCGGTATTCCTGCTGGGCGCAGTGTTCGGAAAGCTGATCGAACTGTCCGGCTTCTCGCGTTCCATCGTCGGTGCGGCGATCCGGCTGTTCGGCCCGCAGCGGGCGATGCTGTCGATCGTGCTGGTGTCGGGCCTGCTCACCTACGGCGGTGTGTCGCTGTTCGTGGTGGTGTTTGCGGTGTATCCCTTCGCTGCCGAAATGTTCCGCCAGAGCAACATCCCCAAACGCCTGATTCCGGCCACGTTGGGCGTCGGCGGCTTCAGCTTCACGATGGACGCGCTGCCGGGTACGCCGCAGATCCAGAACATCATCCCGACCGCGTTCTTCGGCACCGATACCTGGGCCGCACCGGTGCTCGGCATTCTCGGCAGCGTGTTCGTGCTTGCGGTGGGCATGGCGTACCTGGAGTGGCGCCGCCGCGCGGCACTGCGCACGGGCGAGGGCTACGGCGACCCGGCCACGCTGGTGAACGAACCGACCCCCTTCGCCGGCACCCAACTGGCCCATGCCGGCATCGCCATCCTGCCGCTGGTACTGGTATTCGTGTCCAACAAGCTGTTCACCCTGGGCATACCGCAGTGGTATGGCGGCGAACACAGCTTCATCCCCGCGATCCTGGGCAGCGCCGCACCCGTCGTGCAGGACGTACAGAAGATCGGCGCCATCTGGGCGGTGGTGGGCGCGCTGCTGGTGGGCATCCTGTCGGTGCTGGCACTGGCCTGGCGCCCCGTGGTCACCCGGTTCGCCGACGGCACGCGCACCGCGATCAGCGGGGCGGTGCTGGCTGCCATGAACACCGCCTCGGAATACGGCTTCGGTGCGGTGATCGCGGCATTGCCGGGTTTCATGGTGGTGGCCAACGCATTGGGGTCGATCCGGGACCCGCTGCTGCATGAAGCGGTCACGGTCACCGGTCTGGCCGGCGTGACCGGCTCGGCCTCCGGCGGCCTGAGCATCGCGCTGGCGGCGATGTCGGAGACCTTCATCGCCAACGCGCAGGCCGCCGGCATCCCGATGGAGGTGCTGCATCGCGTCGCCTCGATGGCGTCCGGCGGCATGGACAGCCTGCCGCACAACGGCGCCGTCATCACGCTGTTGATGGTGACCGGGCTGACCCATCGCCAGGCCTACAAAGACATCTTTGCGGTGACCCTCATCAAGACCCTCGCGGTGTTCGTGGTGATCGGCATCCATTACGCCACCGGCTGGGTTTGATCGCGGCGTCGCTGCACCCTCTGGAAGGCTGGTCCACGAGGTTTCCCGGTATTCCTTCATCCACGACTCACCTGAGAGGAGCTGGTCATGACATCTGGAATCGGTTCAATCAAGGCAGCCATGCGCGTGCTGTGCGCCTGGCTTGCCACGGCAGGCAGTGCCGTTGCGGCTGGGCCCGCCGGCCATTGGGACATCGGTCTATACGGCAACCTGTTCGGCAGTCGCGAGTACCAGGTATGGGTGCCCGCAGACTATCAGGCCACCCGGCCGCTGCCCCTGCTGCTGGTGCTGCATGGCTGCGTTACCGGCCCCAACCTCATGGGTGAGGCCTCCGGCTTCAACGACGTCGCCGATACCGAAGGTTTCATCGTGGTCTACCCGCGCCAGAACGTCACCGCCAACCCGGCGCGCTGCTGGAACTGGCAGTTGCCGATCAACCAGGCGCGCGGCAGCGGCGAGGCGTCGATCCTGGCCGGCATCGTGGACGCGGTGAAGGCCGGCTACAGCGTGGACCCGCGCCGGGTCTACGTCACCGGCATCTCGGCGGGCGGCGCGATGACCTCGATCATGCTGGCCTGCTACTCGGATGTCTTCGCCGCAGGCGCGATCCATTCCGGGGGCATGTACAAGGGCGCTACCACGGTGTCCGGCAGCGCCTACGCGCTGTTGGCGGGCAGCATCTACCCGCCGGACAGCAACGGCCGGCTTGCCTGGCAGTGCGCCGGCTCGCCGTCGCCTCGACCGATTCCGGTACTGGTTTTCCACGGCACCGCCGATGCCACGGTGAACCCGGTGAACGGACAGCAGGCCGTCCGCCAGTTCCTGCAGACCAATGATCTGGCCGACGATGGCGTTGACAACGATTCGGTGAAGTACGTGCCAACCAGCACCTTCACCGGACAGGTGCCGGGTGGGCGCACCTATACGCTGGATACCTACACCTACGGTGGCCGGACGCTGGCGCAGCACTATGTCGTGCAGGGGATGGGGCATGCCTGGAGCGGCAGCCAATCCGGCTTGCCATTCACCGACCCGCAGGGGCCGGACGCCACCCTGATCACCTGGCTGTTCCTGAAGGATCACCTGCGCTGAGCAGCGCGCCAGATCCGTCACGCATAACCGCCCGAGATCCTCTGCCAACGCGGGAAGACCAGCGCGAACAGATGGGCGGTACGCTGCAGGCGACATATCGGGAAGGTGAAAGGTGCTACGACTCCCTCGCCATCCTGGCGGGGGAGATCGCCCACAGGAGGCCCACCATTCGAGCCCCCCGCGCAGCGTGGCGGCCTCAATGGAGGTCTACCGGGAACACGGGAGAGAAACGTCCGCTCAGCCGGGCAACGTGCATTTCATCTTGCCGTCCACGTAGTACGGCTTGGGCACGTTCGGGCTGTCGCTGGTCTTTTCGAAGACCACCTCGAACGACGCCGCATCGGGCGAGCCGTTCCGCTCGGTGCATGCGTCCTGGAGCTTCTTCTTTACCGCCGTGATGCCGGCATCGCGGTTGACGCCGTCGGCACTGTTGGTGAGATTCACGGTTTCAGCCGACGCAGCGGCACTGAACCCAATCAGGCAGCCGGTGATCAACAGGGTGTGGAGCTTGGTCATGGTGCACGTCCTTGCAGAACGGAATGGCATTCCAGCATAAGGCGGGCGGGTGAAGACGTCGTCGTCCAATGCGGAGGAGCGGCAGGCGCAGGCGTGCGCTCCAGTGGCGCTGCCAACGGGCGCAGGGGTTGGTCGATCATCGCGTGTACCCGATGGCAGGCAGGGTGGAAGAAGGGTCATTCCGGGTGGCTGTGGCGGCGTTGATGCACGCGACGCATGTCGGGAGCCAGGTCGCTGCGACCTCCACCGTTGGCGCTGGATGGGTCACCACAAAACGCTTTTGACCGCTCAGGGACCGGTGCGCTTCAGCAGCAGGAGCAGGCCGTGCAACGCCGCGCACACTTTCTGAGCGTTCCGGAACAGAGCGCGTACCCGCCGCTGGCTAGAGTGCAATCGCCGCTGACAGACAGGAGCCCAAGCCGACAGGAGGGATCGCAGCGCGCCAGTACCGGCAGGTCAACACGCTACGGCGTTGCCGGAAGACAGACTACTCACACGAACCGAGGGGAAACACCATGAAATCGATCATCCTGGTCGCGGTACTGCTGTGGGCATCCATCGCGACTGCCCACGCGAAGCAATGCTATGAGGCCCAGGCAACGGTGAAGCAGGCGGCGCAGTCGGACAAGTGTACGCAGACCGAAAAGGGCTATGCGAACACCGGCAAAGGGGTGCTTACGCACGAAGGCTGCACGGCAGCAAAGAGCCAGGCAGCGACCAAACTGCGGGCCCGGCTGCAGGAGTCGTGCCGGGCCTATGTCCAGACCTATGACAAGTGCAGTGTCATCGACGTCACGTCCTGCAGCTGAAGCGCGGACCATTGCCAGGCTTCCCGGGCCTCAGGGCCTGGGAAGCCTGCGCTTGCCCTGGCAGGGCAGGCCCTCCGGCTGCCGGAACGGGGCTGCGGCCAGCGTGGCGACGCGTGGCGCTATTGGCAACCACGCGCCGCCTGGTGGAGCATGATGATGGCGGTGGACACGATTCCCCGATCACCCGGGACACGTTAGAGGACCCGAAAGAGCGTGTAGGCGGCCGTAAGGAGGATGAGCGACGCCAGTACAATGTTCAGCATGCCGCGATGCTGCGCCAGCGAGGTGGATGTGCGCGCGCCGACGATGCCGCCCACGCTGCCGGCAACGACGAAGACGGCGGCGAGCGGCCAGTTCACCAGTCCGGATGATGCATAGTTGATGGCGGTCGCCAGGCCAAAAGCGGAAACAGCAACGAGAGAGCTGCCAACCGCGGCGAGCACGGGCATTCCGGTGGCCGCCACCAACCCGGGACAACCAGGAAGCCGCCACCAATGCCGAAGAAGCCGGAGAGTGCTCCAGAAGACGCCCCCAACCCGAGCAGTGCCGGTGCGTTTCCTTTGCTGAGCCGGACGCCTGCATCACCTGCCGCATTGCGTTTGCGCAGCATGAGCATGCCAACCGCGATCATGAGCAGGGCAAAGAGGAGCAGCAGCCGCTGCCCGTCGATGGCCTTGCCCAGCGTTGAGCCGAGGTACGCACCCACGACACCCGCCAACGCGAAGACGGATGCGCACGGCCATCTCACGTTTCCCTTGCGGGCGTGCACGAAGAGATTTGAAAGTGCATTGGCAGCAACCGCGAGCGCGCTCGTGCCAATGGCGACGTGAGGGTCGTCGATACCCACCAGGTAGAGCATCAGCGGGACAGCCAGGATGGAGCCACCTCCCCCGACCAGTCCGAGTATGAAACCAACGAGAATGCCGGAGAGTCCACCCAGCGCGAGCTGCAGCAGGGAGAGGGTTTGCATGTCGGTTGGCCGTCAGGCAGGGGAGGAGGGGGCGTCCTGCAGGCGCGAAGCGAGGGAGGAGAGGTCGTAGCCAGCCTCGCCGGCAACGGACAGCACCTGTTCGGGCGTCGCTCGGCCGGTACGAACCTGGGATAGGGCCCATAGCGACGTCGAGCGGGTGCCGGTCCTGCAGTAGGCGGCGATGGGCGCAGGCAGTTGCTCGAGCAGCACGGCAAACTGCTGCACCTGTCCATCGGCAATGCTGCCAGGCACGACGGGAAGATAGGCAAAGCGCAGGCCCGCCCTGGAGCAGGCAGCCTGCAGTGCAAGGTGATCGGGCTGGTCCGGCTGCTCGCCGTCGGGTCTATTGCAGATGACACTCGAGATGCCCGCCTCTTTCAGCGCGGGGATATCTGTGGGAGCCAGCTGGTCGGTCACACGCAGGCAAGGTGAAAGCGATCGGAGATTCATGGCGAACCCTCTGTTGTGCGGAAGTGGTAGATAAGCCAGTGGAGGAGCATGCCGACGACCATTGCGGCCGCGAACACGAGCGCAAACGTTTGACCTGTCGCCAACAGTGCAACTGCAGGGCCTGGACACACGCCTGCGAGTCCCCAGCCGATACCGAACACGGCCGCGCCGATGACCAGGTGTCGATCGATCTGGCGCTGACGGGGGATGTGCAGCGCGGCAGCGAGCACAGGCGCATTGCGTGCGCGGACCCACCGATAGGCGATCGCTGACGGAATCAGGGCGCCGGCCATGACGAGGGCCAGTGACGGATCCCACTTGCCTGCGACGTCGAGGAAGGCAAGCACGCGCGCGGGATTGGCCATGTCCGAGATGACCAGACCCAACCCGAACAGGGCACCAGACAGAAATGCCGCCAACCGGATCACGCTCCGTCTCCCATGATCATGCGCGCAACCGCCACGGTGGCCATGCCCATGAGCATGAACATGCCGGTGGCAACCAGGGAGCGCGGTGACAGTCTGGCCAGGCCGCAAACGCCGTGACCACTCGTACAGCCAGATCCGAGCCGCGTCCCGAAGCCGACCAGCAGCCCAGCCAGGATGAGCAGCATCGGTGGGGAGCCTGCGGGAGAGGGCAGCGAAATGGGCTTGACGGCCAGCGCCACGCCCGACGACACCAGCAGCCCCGCCAGGAACAGGGCCGACAACGCGCGGTCGCCCCCTCGCGACAGGCCAAGGGTGTTGGCAAGCAAACCGGAAACACCGGCAATGCGACCGGTCAGCGCCAGAAACCCACCCGCTGCCGTCCCGATCATCAGGCCGCCGATGAGTGGCCAGTACCACGCCAAGGAGGGCAGGGTCATAGCAGGTCCACCGGCAGCTTCAGGTAGCGCACCCCGTTGTCATCAGGCTCGGGCAGATGGCCCGCGCGCATGTTGACCTGCACCGAAGGCAGGATCAGGCGCGGCATGGGGAGCGTCGCATCGCGGCTCTCGCGCATCTCCACGTACGTGGCCTCCGTCACGCCCTCATGCACATGGACATTTGCGGTTCGTTCCGCGCCTATGGTGGTTTCCCATGCGAAGCGATCCCGGCCCGTGGCTTTGTAATCGTGGCAGAGGAACACCCGGGTTTCATCCGGTAGAGCCAGTAGACGTTGGATCGAGCGATAGAGCTGGCGGGCCGAGCCTCCGGGGAAGTCGCAGCGGGCCGTGCCGTAGTCCGGCATGAACAGTGTGTCGCCAGCAAACACCGCATCCCCGATGACGTAGGCCATGCATGCAGGGGTGTGACCCGGCACGTGCAACGCCGTGGCCTGCAGGTTTCCAACGGTGAACTCCGCGCCATCGGTAAACAGATGGTCGAACTGGCTTCCGTCGCGCTTGAACTCGGTACCTGCGTTGAAAACCTTGCCGAAGATGTCCTGGACGATGGTGATGTGCTCGCCAATGGCAAGCTTTCCGCCGACCTGCTGCTGCAGCCAGGGTGCGGCGGAAAGATGATCGGCGTGCGCATGCGTCTCCAGCAGCCATTGCACCTGGAGGCCTTCGTCACGAATGTACTGGACCAGCGCTGCGGCCGAGCCGGTCGAGGTGCGTCCAGAGGCCATATCGAAATCAAGAACCGAGTCGATGATGGCGCACGCTGAAGAACGGGGATCACGAACCACATGACTGGCCGTGAACGTGGCGGGATCGAAGAACGTCTTGATGCAGGGGGAAGGCGTGTCGCCTTCTCGCGCCCTGCGTACGATGTCCTGAGCCCTCTCCAATGCAGAATCGATGATGACAGGCGTATTCACGGCATGCTCCCGGCGGTCGGATTGTGGATATTACTTCATAGTTACCGCAACTATGCAACTATTGGCGTGTACCCGTGGTACGGTTCAGCTGCCGTGCGGATTAACGGGTACGCTCTAGCTCTCCTGTCCGGTGCCTCCGCTCTTGAACGACCGTCTTACCGCAACCAACCTGGCCGACATGAAGGAACGGGTGCCTGACGTGGCAGAGTTGCTGCGCTTCATGGCCACGCCGTCGCGTCTGCTCCTGCTCTGCCAACTGTCTCAAGGGGAATCGACCGTGGGTGCCCTCGAGGAGGCGACCGGCATCCGACAGCCGGCCCTTTCCCAGCAGCTTGCCGAGCTGCGCCAGCGGCGTCTGGTTACGACCCGGCGAGAGTCACGTTCAGTTTTCTATCGCATCGATGACAGCCGCGTTGAGGCGATGCTGGTTGCCCTGCATGGAATCTTCTGCGTGGATCAGCCCGACGAGCGGCCATGAGCACGTCTGCCCCGCCGTACGCTGACAGCCACCACGCTGACGATCGCCCCAACTGACGCCAGCAGCACATCCTTGTGTGCATCCCATACGTCGCCCTGGATGCCGAGATACGCCATCCCAAGATCCTGATCGACCACCAGTGCCGCGCCCCATTCGATGAGTTCATAGGCAGCGGACGTGGCGATGATGAACTGAACCGCAATCAGGTTCAGCGTCAACTCACCGGCAACCATGTGCCTCGCATAGAGCTCCTTTGCCGCAGGCACGACCAATGCGCCGTAGGCAAAGTGGACGAGCCTGTCGAAATGGTTGCGATTCCAGTGAAACACATCGGAAATTGTCCCGCCAACCAGCTTCTGCGCCCAAGCGTCATAGGGAACTTCCGCATAGGTAAAATGTGCGCCCACGGCATGAAGGCACAGAAAGATGAGGAGCAGCGCGTTGGTGCCAGGCCTGAACGGGCGCCGCCACTGCTGGACGACGAGGTAGGGAACAGCAGCGAACGCCAGTAGATTCTCCAGCAACCAATCGCGTCGATGGTACGGTTCCACGGCGGCCAGCAGCCAGCAGCCCGCATAGATCGCAAGGCACAACACTGCAAAGCGACCCGGCTCCAACAGCGTGGCACGGAACCTGCGTTCTGGCCTTGCCGGGCTAAGCGTCGCCAGTGCGGGATCGTCAGTGGGCATACAGCACCGGGATTGCCGCCCCCAGCAGCAGCGCACTCGTCATTCCGCCGACTGCCCACTCGCGGAGGCGGGAATGACCGTAACCGCCGACCACGACCAGCGATGCCTTGACCGCGTTGGCATGGTCGACAAGGACCTCGCTGGAGCGACGGTGCTGACCAGCCAGTTTGATGGCGGATGCGGCGATGCCCCAGCGGTGGAGGTGTTCGATGAGAGAGGGCATCACAGTGTCAGCCACATCCATCTCGTCCCGGTACCTGCATATTTCCACCAGTTGCACAGACTGCACCTGCTGCAGCAACGGAATGGCAGCATGCAGGGCGCGGCACGCATTCGGGGTGTCTTTCCAGCCCACGACTGCGCACGCATTCCCACTTGGCCGCCAGTGTGGCGGAACCACCACAACAGGCCTTCCCGCGTCAAAAAGCAACGCGTTGAACAGGTCCAGACCTATCGGATCGGGCGTCGAGAAGCCTGACCAGCCGCCCAGAATGACCATGTCCGCAGAGAAGGCCAGTCGCGCGGCAAGCTCCGCGGGCGATTCCGTTACGGCTTCATGAACTTCCACAGAGATTCCGGGATGTTCTGTGATTCTGGCTCTGATCCTTGCCGCTCTCCCGGAGGCTTCCTTACGCTGCGCGTCCTGCGCCGCCAGGAACGATGGCCTGGGCGTCGGATCAGGCGTTCCTATCGCAGGTGGCGGCAGGTAGACGGTTTCAATGATGCGCACTCGCGCATCCTGCGATCTGCCGATCTCGATGGCGAAGCGTATGGCCGCGTCATCCGTTGACGAATCCGCCAGCGGCACAAGAATGTCTTTCAGCATGGTCCCGCCCTCCCTGTCGCGTCATCGTGAGAAGAACAGTGGCGTGAGGGTGTATTCGAAAAGCGCCTTGGTCGCCCCACCCAGCAGCCATTCGTGCGCGCGCGAATGTCCGTAGGCGCCGCAGACCAGCAGATCCGCCTGGCTATCGAGCGCGTGGCCCTGCAGCACGTCAGCCACGCTCCTCCCATTCGACGACAAGGAAGCGCATGTGGCCTCTCGGCCCTGTCGCACCAAGCTGTTGACGAACGCCTGAGCGTGCTCATGGACTCGATCACTTCCGTCCACGGTGGCAACCACAAGCGAACACTCGAAATCCAGTCTCAGGAAATCATGTGCCGCGCGAGCAGACTCTGGCGTTGCACTCCAGCCGATGACCGCTCGCTTGAAGATTCCGTCAAACCGGGTTCTCCCGGGCAATGCAATGATGGGGCGTCCGGATCGACTCACCAGTGAAGAGAACTGGGCATGTTGCAGCCTGCGCTCGGCGCGGTCATGCCCGGAGCAGGCCATGATCACCTGGTCGAAACGCTGCGCAAACATCGAAATCGCGTCCACAGGACGTTCCGCGCGTCCTTCCTCAATCTGGATGTCATAAGGAACACTCCATTGCGCGACCCGGCGCGCGAGCGTGGCAACTCGAGGGGGGACCTTGACGTATGCGGTGTCAGGCAATGGAGATTCTACCGGCTGCACCAGCGTGACGTGCCCGCCGCGGGCGCCGACAAGTGCTGCTGCCAGCTGCATGGCAGAGGTGTCAGCAGGCGTATTCGTCAAAGGGACAAGAACATCCATTTTGGCAGCTGGACACAGAGGCCGACGTTGGACCAGATTTTCCGCTGGTCCTGCGCGGACATATTGACATGGGTCAACTTATTGACGGCCATCCGTTACGCGCGGCGGCCACAGCGAACGTTCCGACAATCAGGCTGGTTCCAATCAACAATGGTGCGGAGAAGCGCCACCCGCCCCTTGCTGCGGCGATAACGCACTTCAGCAATGAGTTGGCCGCAAGTGCAATGGTGACCGCCTGTATCGCGGCACTGTTGCTGATCCGCTCCGCCCCCACCATCTGTGCGGCGGAGGCGGTGGCAGCATGCACGTCGGCAATGCCGGAGATACCCAGAACCCACGGCAGACTCTCATCTCCCAGCCATTCCCGCAGCAGACCTGCTGCCAGAAGGAGAAGAACGATCAGTCCAACAAAGACCATGATCGCCAACGGTTTGAATGGCCGTCCGATTGCCAGCCCGGATACTGCTGACGTACGCAGCAGGGCCCGCCATCCCAACGCCCATGCGGCTCCCAAGGCCACGATTGCCGAGCAGGCCAGGGGGACCATGCTGTAGGTGAGCATGGCAGGTGCGAGGGTGCCCATCACCAGGCCCAACTGCAGGATCATAGCCACGTTGGAAAGCAAGGCCGCGCCTGCGAAGGCAGGCGCCAGTTCGGGGGCCGACCGCGCTCCGTCCGCCATCGCGGCGACAGTGGCGGTGCTGGAGACAAACCCACCGGCGAAACCGGTCAAGGCCAACGCCGATCTCGGTCCCAGATGGCGCAGCGCCAGATGCGCCCCGGTGCTGACAGCCATCAACGCAACGATAAGTGTCCCGAGCCGACTCGGGTTGATTACTTCCCAGGGGTCGATGGGGCGGTCCGGAAGCAGAGGAAGAATCAGAAAGCCAGCAACCAGTACGGTTGCGACGTCCCGAAGATCTCGATTGGAGATCGTCGCACTCACCTTGCGGATCAGCCCAGGTCCCCCAACCAGTAACATCAGGATGGCGCTGCCGGCGAGGATTGCCGTTCCAGGTGACGCCATCGCAATGGCGCCCACCATATACAGGGCAGGCAGCACCGTCAGCGTGCCGGCGGTTGCCTGGAATCGTTGCGGCCGAGGGCGGATGACCAGGCCCAGCAGCACCGCGCCAGCTACCAGCCCCGCGTCTCCCAGCAGCGCTCCCAGCCCGCCTGAGATCGCGACCAGCGCAAGCAGAACACTGACACCGGATCGCGTGTTGGCCGCCGCCGACCTCCTGCCCGCTCGCTGCCATGCCAGTCCCGCAAGGATGCCCACGACCGAGGCGGCAATCAGTCCCGTGGCGGTGCTTGCCGGATCCTGGACGATGCTCAGCATGGTCGGGTGCCCATTGAAATCGGTCAGTGGCGATTCTGTCAGGGCATTTGCGCAGAACCCACGCTGGGGTGACTTGATCCAGATCAATGATCCAGAAGGGATTTCATTGACTTCGATCAAGTTCATTCGTCACGCAGGGCGCAAGCTGACGGCTCCTTCACCCCGGGGAGACCGAACATGTACTGCGACATTCTGCTGCCTTTCGTCTCGGGCCGCCTGCACGAGGAGGCGCTGGGTCTGGCCACGGCGCTTTCGCGTGCGCAGGGAAGCCGCCTGGTCGCACTGGCGGGAGCCAGTGTAGTTGCGCCGGTGGCGACGGGCTGGATGTACTACCCAGCCGTCTACACCGCCCTGCACGAGCCGGCCAAGGAGACGGTCAGGGGGCTCGCCACCACGCTGGAGGAGCGGCTGGCGGGCGCAGGTGTGGAGTGGACCGTGTGTGCGAACGAGAGGGTGTGGGAGGGACCGGTGGATCAGGTGTTGCCTCAGGCACGATGCGTTGACCTGACCATCCTGGGGTTGCATCGCGATGATCCTGGCATTGAAGACACGCTTGTCTCCTCGTTGCTGGTGGAATCGGGCGTGCCGCTGCTGCTCGTCCCGCCGGACGCCTGCGACGCGGTGCCGCGTCATGTTGTGATTGCGTGGAAGAACACCAAGGAAGCCATTCGCGCAGTGCATGACGCCTTGCCGTTGTTGATCGCAGCACAGCGCGTGCACCTGTTGTATATCGATTCCGATCCGGACGATCCGAGCAGGCAGGACGACGCAGGTCTGCGCCTGGTGACTCATCTACAGCGCCACGGTGTAGCAGCGTCGCCTGTTCACCGCGGCTATGAGGAAGGTGGGGCAGGGCCGGCCATACTGAACTTCCTGAAGGAGAGCGGCGCTGATTGCATTGTCGCCGGCGGCTACGGCAGATCCCGAGCCTCGGAATTCCTGTTTGGCGGCGTCACCCGCACATTGATCCGGCACAGTCCGATACCCGTACTTCTTGCCCACTGAGACCAGCGGGGAGCCTGCCGTCCAACCCGTTCGCCCGTGCCGGGTAGCGGCTGCCGAGCAACTCCGGCGTGGCGCGTCGCACACCTGATGCAATGGCCTCCCAGGTGATCCATGTACATGAACGATCAACCTCACGATGCAGCCTGTTTCAGCGTCGTGTTCCTGGGCGGCACGGATACCGTCACCGGCTCACGCTATCTGGTACAGGCCGGAGACGCTCGCGTCCTGGTGGATTGCGGGCTGTTCCAGGGATACAAGCCGCTGCGACTGCGTAACTGGCTGCCGTTTCCCGTGGATCCCGCGTCCATTGATGCGGTGCTGCTCACGCACGCACACCTGGATCACAGCGGATATCTGCCACGTCTGTTCAAGCAGGGGTTCCGCGGGTGCGTGTGGTGCACACCAGCCACCCGCGATCTATGCCGGATTCTTCTTCCCGACGCCGCGCGCCTGCTGGAGGAAGAGGCGCGCCACGCCAATCAGCGCGGCAGCTCGAAACACCATCCGGCCGAGCCGCTCTACATCGAGGAGGATGCGCAACGGTGCCTGGAGCGGATGCGCGTCGTCGACGCTTCCGCCCCCATTAAGCCGGTCCCTGGCGTAACGGCTACGTTTCGCAAGCAGGGACACATTCTTGGCGCTGCATCCGTATCGCTGGTCCACCGAGGCAGGCGCATCACGTTCAGTGGCGATGTCGGCCGTTCAAACGATCCGGTGATGCGCCCTCCCGCCGAGCTGCCGGCCTCGGATTGGGTCGTGGTGGAATCAACATACGGTAACCGGCACCATCCGGCCGCGTCCTTGACGGACCTGCTTATCGAGCCTATCCGACGTACCCTCGGGCGCGGCGGGGTAGTGATGATTCCGGCGTTCGCGGTGGGACGCGCCCAGCTGCTGCTGCACGTGATCGCGACCCTGCAGGCGGAGAGACGGATCCCGCGTGCCCCGACCTACCTGAACAGTCCGATGGCCAAGGACGTCACCTTGCTCTACGGGAAATACAGGGACGAACATCTGCTGGATGATGCCCCATTGAAGCGGCTGCACGCGACAACCCGGATCGTCAACAGCATCGAGGAATCCAAGGCGCTCAACCGTCGGCAGGGCCCCATGATCATCGTCGCGGGAAGCGGAATGCTGACCGGGGGGCGCATTCTCCATCATCTCATCGCCTTCGGCCCGGATCCACGCAACATGATCCTGTTGCCAGGCTTCCAGGCAGGGGGAACGCGCGGGGCAGCGCTGGTCCGCGGTGAGAGGCTGCTGCGCATCTATGGCCAGGATGTGGCGATACGTGCCGAGGTGGTGCAGGTGGAGGCAGCCTCTGCCCACGCCGACGCCGACGAGCTTCTCAACTGGCTACGCACGGCACAGGCGACCCCGCGGCGGGTCTTCATCACTCACGGTGAGCCAGACGCCGCCGACGCGCTGCGGTTGGCCATCGAACGGCAGCTGCATTGGTCTGCCTGCATCCCCGAGTACCTGCAGCACATTGACCTCGACTCGGGGTGAGAGCGGTTCGGCATGGCCTTCAGAGGCCAAAGAGCGTTGCCACCCGGCGGCATGGGCGGCGGAAGGCACCTTCTGCAGAACAGGACACCGTCGTGACGCACCTTGTCTTCCGGGATTCTCTTGAAGCAGCGCTCGGGCTCGCGGACGCGCTGGAGGCGTACAAGCAGACCCGGGCGTCAGTACTGGCCGTTTCTTGTGCATCACTGCCGATGGGGCGGCTCATCGCCGATGCGCTTGGGGCGCAGCTGAGGCTCGCGGGCTTGCCCGCTGAGTGGGCTTCTGCGTCATGGCATGAGGTGATCCCCAGCCGCAGGGAGCGCGCGGAATCATCAATGCCGTTCGGCAGTCCGGAAGAAGCGGCCTGCGAAGCAGACCTTGAGGATGTTCAGCGAGCGATCCTCGCCCAGGCTCAAGCGCATCGCAGGCGCTGCGGAATCTGCTCATCGGCTGGACTGGCGCAGCGAACGGTCATCGTGCTCGATGACGGCTCGGCGACACCCTCCGCCATTGCGTCATCCTTGCGAATGGTTCGCGTGTATGGTCCGACGCTGTTGGTGTATGCGGCACCCGTCACCACGATGGAAACCCTGACGCAAGCATCGGTACTGGCCGATACGTGCATCTATCTGGCCGCGACAGACTCGGTCAATGCGGTCGCCGCGCACTTTCTGGACTACCCGGTAGTCACTGACAGGCAGGCGATGCGTGCGTTGTTCCCCACGCCGATGCGATGGGGGGAGGGTGACGGGACGTGCCCGGGCTGTCTTTCGATTGGAAAAGGAATGCGGTGATCGCCTGAGCCTTCCGCGATCTCAGGTACCGGGATCGAGTGGCAGCTCATGAATGACCTGACGATGGTCTTCGGGGTCGACGCGGCTGCTGAATCCCAGATGCTGGGCCAGTTCCCGCATATGTGTGTTCTGGGCGTCGTCAATCGAATACATCCGCTTGATTCCTCGCGACCTGGCAATGGCAATCAGGTGGTTCATGAGGATCACCCCCAGCCCGCGTCCCTGCCATTCGTCGGCGACCGTCACCGCGCACTCGCAGGCATCCCCGGAGGCATTGGTGCTGTAACGGCTTACTCCGATGAGCTGCTCACGCGACGCGTCGGAAATGACGGCGGCAAAGGCGACCTGGTGAGTATCGTCCAGCACCGTCAGCTGCGTCAGCAATTGTTCGCTGGGCGAGCAAATCTGGCCCAGAAACCGGAAACGGCGGGCCTGCGGGGACAAGCCTTCAATGAACGCGCGCTCGATATCCCTGTCCGCCGCCGTGATGGGTCGAATCAGTACCCTCGTACGGTCGCGCAGCACCTCTATCCAGCGTGGAAAGAGCTCGGGGGACAGGGAAGACGGGAGGTCTGGAGTGGTCATGGCAGCCAGGGCTAATGGGGACGCATGCAGGCTAGTACCCTGGCGGAACCGGCAAGTTGACGCAGATCAACGTACACGGCACTACCTGCGAACTCAGCGCGCCGTGTAGCCGCCATCGATCACCAGGGATGACCCCGTGACGAATCTGGATTCCTCCGATGCAAGGTACACGACCCCCCAGGCAACATCGTCGGGCGTACCGACATGGCCCAACGGGTGCAGTTGATCCAGCGTGTGCCTGCCGGCCACCAGATCAGCGATACCACTGTCTTGCAAGTGGTGCTCGACAAGCGGCGTCCAGATGAAGCCTGGGTGTACCGAGTTGACCCGAATGCCGTCGCTCGCGTAGATCAATGCGTCGGTCTTGGACATCAGCGTGACCGCGCCCTTGGATGCGTGGTAGGCGGGAAGGTCCGCTGCGCCCACCAAACCATAGATTGAAGACAGATTGATGATGCTGCCGGTACGATGTCTGCGCATGTGGGGCAGGGCATGCTTGGTACAGAAGAAGACGCCTTTGACATTCACGGCCTGGACCTGGTCCCAATCGGCCTCACTGAGCTTGTGGGTCGGGCGGTTGGCGCCTGCAATTCCGGCATTGTTGACCATGACATCCAGACGCCCGAACCGATCCACGACGGCGTCGATGGCATCCTGCACACTGGTTTCGCTCCGAACGTCGACGTGCCAGTAGATCGCGGCAGAACCGGCGCCAGCCAGCTGATTGACCAATGCGTTGCCTTCTCCGTCATGTATGTCGAACAGGGCCACCGCGGCGCCTTCTTCGGCCATGCGAACTGCGCAGGCGCGGCCAATACCCACAGACGCACCGGTGATTATGCACACCTTTCCTTTCAATCGATTCATTTCAAGCGTCCTCCTCAGGTCGGACGTATGCACGGCATCGCCGGGGCGCATGTCCATTTGGCGGCGCACCGGGAGAGGGCGTGTTGACCTGCATCAAGAAACGCGGTTCTTTACATATCGTTACAAAACGACCATCCACCGCCATCCGTCAGCCCCCGGCCGCGCCTAGATTGGGTGTGGGTCAAGTGGAGGATGGGATATGTGGGACACTGCCAGTCACGTCATGCTCGACACAGCGGGTGTGGCACCCTTTCTCGGCGTTCAACGCGACGTCGTGGGCGGTAGTGGCGGGAGCTGGGAGCGCCTGCTGCAGGGCACGCCCCTTGTCAAACGCCGCGTTCGCAGGAAGCAGCACGTCATCCGCGCAGGCCAGCCATTTCGCGGACTGTTCCTGGTGCAGTCGGGCGTCTTCAAAAGTGCTCTGATCAGTGAGGATGGCCGAGAACGTGTGACGGCGTTCCCGATGCGCGGCGAGCTCCTCGGGCAGGAAGCACTGGACCTGGCTGTCTACCCATGCCACGTGACAGCGCTGGACGACGGTGAGGTCTGGGAGCTGCAGCCGTTTCTTCTGCGTCAGTGCATTCCCGGATTCCAAGAGCGCTTGAGCGGGATGCTCGCCTCGGAGATAAGACGTGACTGGCAATGGATGCTGGCGCTCGGCAGCCTGAATGCCGAGCAGCGGGTGACATCGTTCCTGCTTGATTACTCCACGCGACTGGCCGAGCGCGGCTTCAGCGCGACACAGATGCTGCTTTGCATGACGCGTGCCGACATCGGCAGTTTCCTTGCCATGCAGATCGAGACCGTTGTCCGCACGTTGCACAGGTTGCAGGATCAAGGGCTGATCGAGATCAGTCGTTCCCATATCCGCATCGTCGATCTACCGAGCCTTCGCGCCCAGTCAAAAACACTGAACTGACGTCCTGCTGTGCCGATGTCGCATGCGGGAACCGCCGTCAAGCGATCAGTTGCTGGACCGCGAGCAAGAGATCCTCGCGCCGATACGGCTTGCGTAGCAAGGTGCCGCAGTGCCCGGTGTCGGCATTGATCTCGGGCGCGTCGTCATGGCCCGTGGTCAGGAGTACCGCCAGGCCCGGCAGCTGCCCGCGCAAGGCAGAGGCCAGCGCATGGCCGTTCGTCGCGCCTCCGAGCATGACGTCACTGAAGACCAGAGCTGTTTCCGGGTGCCTCCGTGCGATCGCAAGTGCCTCGGCCGCGTCAGATGCTTCCAACGTGACGTAACCGGCAGCCTGGAGAAACGAGACGGCAATCCGTCGCACGCCCGGATCGTCTTCCACCACCAGGATGGTCTGCCGCGCGCCCTCCACCCGATGTCGCGGGGGCAGCGACCGCTCTGGCTGGGACGTGGCAACCGGGAGGTACATGCTTACCGTTGTGCCTCGACCGTGGACGGTGTCGATGTGCAACATGCCTCGACTCTGCCTCGTGAAGCCATACACCATGCTGAGGCCAAGTCCGTTCCCTTGACCCATCGACTTGGTGGTGAAGAAGGGTTCAACCGCGCGCCGAGCGGTACTGGCGGACATGCCCATGCCGTGGTCTGTGATGCTGATGACAATGTAGTGCCCGGCCTGCAGCTCCTCCATCTCCTGCGGACTGACCCACTGCTCCCCAACCGAGAGCAGTATCTCGCCGTTTCCTGGAAGGGCATCGCGCGCATTCAAGACCACGTTGACCAATGCTGTCTCAAGCTGGCAGGGATCAACATGCGCAGGCGGGAGGCCGCGGTGGCATTCGATCGTCAGTGAGAATGACTCACCCAAGGTTCGTTGCAGCATGGTGCCGAGATCATGAACCAGCTGGTGAAGCTTGACCGATTGGGGAGCCAGAGGTTGGCGTCTTGCAAAGGCAAGCAGCTTGGACGTGAGAGATGCTCCGCGCGCCACGGAGTGGAGGGCGCCTGCGATAAGATCGCGCGCACCCTCGTGAGCGACATACTCGTCATCAAGAAGCTGTAGGCTGCCGGAGATGATGGTCAACAGGTTGTTGAAATCGTGCGCGATGCCGCCGGTCAACTGGCCGAGTGCGTCCAGGCGTTGCGCATGGGCGAGTTGCTCCGCCGTTCTGCGGCGCTGCATTATCGCCGCGACCAGGACTGCGACGCCCTGAATCAGATGAAGGATGTCATGCTGGATCGGTCGCGCATCTGCGGAAAGCACCATCAGAATCCCTGTCGGGTGGTCGCGGTCACGGAGCAGCGTTGCCGCACCACACGCAAACCCATCACCTGCTTCGGCCAGCAGCTCCAACTGCCCATCATCCAGAATGGTGGCACGGTCCGCTGGAAGCGATGCTTGGAGCAGGTCCCAGCGCGACGACAGTATGTGGCGAAGGGCCTCACCATTGATCTGTCCGGCAACGCGCACATCGATCGCATGACCATCCGACTCAGGAAAGGCCAACGCAACTGCGTCGGCCTTGAGTTCATCGATAAGCATGCCAGGCAATGCGCGAACGAGCTGTTGCTCGCTACCCGCGTCCAGGGCCATCTGTCCCAACCGTGCAATGAAGGCATCATAGCTGGCCCGCACCAAGGCTTGCCGAACGCGTTGACTCTCAGAGATATCGCGCACCGAGGCGAGGAAGTGTCGTCCGTGTGCAGTCTCGATCGGACTCAACGCGATTTCCACCGGAAACTGCTGACCGTTCGCCTTCTGGCCGACCAGCACCTGGTCGGATTGGCCCATCGGTCGGACGCGCGGGGAAGCCATGTAACCCAGGCGATGCTGAAGATGCCGCCCTCGCGCGTCGGTCGGCATCAGGGCCTCCACAGCGAGACCAACCAGCCCGTCGTTGCCATAACCGAAAAGACGCTCTGCGTTGCCATTGGCGCGGCTGATACGCCCCTCTGCATCCACCAGCAGCAGCGCGTCAGGAACGATATCAAACAACTGCGGGAGCATCAGTCCGGTCACATCGACACGCTGGCAGCCAACCGATAGCCGACCCCTCGACTCGCCTGGATCAGCTGAGGCTGCGACGGATCACGCTCAAGCTTGCGCCTCAGCCTGCCGATGTGGACGTCGATAGCACGATCGAACGGGCCCGCGTCGCGTCCGTGTAGCGCGTTCATCAGCTGATCTCTGCTCTGTACCTTGCCGGCGGCTTGAACCAGCGCGTAAAGCAGATCGAACTCAGCCGACGTCAAGCGGATCGCATTGCCCTCACGATCAAATACAACCCGCGCAGACGCGTCGAGGAGCAACCCGTCAAAGCGCAACACATGTCCGGCTGGGACCAGAGGGCGCTGTGCCCGCCGCAGCACCGAATGTATGCGGGCCAGCAGCTCGCGGTAGTCGAACGGCTTGGCGACATAGTCATCGGCACCGAGCTCAAGGCCCACGACTCTATCCACCGAGTCGCCTCGGCCGGTCACCACGATGACGGGAATCTGGGAGGACTGACGTCGCAGCATCGTCAACCCATCCCCATCGGGCAGGCCGAGGTCGAGCAGGATCAGATCCACCACCTCGCGGGACAGCCATTGCTCCGCCGCCGCAACGCCCGCGGCCATGTGGCACTCAATGCCGTGATTCTGCAGGAAGCGGGCCGTGAGGCCGGCAACGGCAGCATCGTCTTCGACCAGGAGGATGCGTGGCCGGGCGATCAGGGGTCGTTCGAGCACTGCCATCGACGCGCCCTTCAAGCTTGGTTTCAATGATCATACCCTCGGCTGACGGCGGCACACGGCACGCCCCTCATTCATCTTTGCGAAGACTCAAGGGTAGTCCGGCACGGTTGAAACACCCCTCATGACGTGTCCCGGGCGTGTGGCGAGGCGCTGGCATGCAGTCTCACAGTCACCTTCAACCCGTTGAGGCATTGCGACGTGCCAAGGCTGATCTCCCCGCCATGCGCGTCCAATGTCTCCTGGACGATGGACAGGCCCAATCCGCTGCCCTCCGCGCCACTTCCGATCACCCGGTAGAAGCGGTCGAAGACGCGGTCCTGCAGATCGTTGGGAATGCCAGGTCCAGAGTCTTCCACCGTGAGTACGCAGTGTTCCCCCGTCTGTTCGGTAGACACCACCACGACGCCATGCTCGGGTGTGTAGCGGATGGCGTTCTCCACGAGGTTGCGAACCAGCAAGCCCAGCGAGAACTCGTCACCGAAGACGTTGGCGTTGTCGAGAACGAGATTCATGACCTGACGCTTGGACGCGGCCAAGCCCCGGAGCTCTTCAACCTCGCTGCTCACCAGGGCGTCCAGACTCAGCTTGCGAAACGCGTCCTTGCCGATACCGCGCTCGGTCCGGCTCAGCGACAGCAGTTGCGATACCAGTCGTTCGACACGCTCTACTCCTCGCGCAAGCAACCGCTGTGACTCCTGGCGCTCTTCATCCAGCGTAGCGAGGCGTGCATTGTCTGCGTGAACCTTGACCGCACTGATGGGCGTGCGCAGCTCATGCGCAGCGTCTGCGATGAAGCGGCGCTCGCGCGCCAACGCGAGATCGAGTCGCTGCAGCAGCTCGTTGACCGCGCGAACCAGGCCGTGGACCTCCTCCGGGAGCTGGGTGTCATCCAAGGGCGTCATGCGGTCGGGATCGCGCTCACCGATGTCCGTGGAGACTTTCCGCAACGAGCGCGTCGCCCAGGCGACCGTCAGCCAGATCACCACGGCCATCACCGGAAGCGCAAACAACAGCGGCAGCAGCGTGCCGATGGCAATGTCCTCGGCCAGTTCCTGGCGGATGTCCGAACGCTCGGCGGACTGAAACCATCGACCCTGTGGCGAGCGCAGCGTGAACGTGCGCCACTGCGCCCCGTCAATATCGACATCCGCGTAGCCCGGCGACAGGCTCGCCATTGGGGCAGTGGGCGCACTGTCCGATCGAAGGAGCAGGCGACCCTCCGGCGTCCATATCTGAAAAGCCAGCTTGTTCTCGTAGGCATGCCCGTCTTTGAAGGCCAGTGCCTCGCCCACGCCCTCGGCGCGCCCGTGCCAACCGCGCAGGACGATGGGGTCGCCAGGGAACGCGCTCAGATCGCTGAGCGGCTCGTCCACCAGGCTCAACAGCACCCGCGAGGACTGCACCAGCCGGGCGTCGAACATCTCCCCGGCCTCCTGCAACCCGGCCCGGTAGCTCAGGCCGGCCGCCAGCAGCATGAGCAGGGAGAGCACGCCCAGCAACACGACCAGCAGGCGGCGACGGATGGACGTCATGCAGCCGCATCCGAGGGGTCACCCAAGGCGTAGCCGATTCCCCGCACGGTGCGGATGATGCCGGGATCCAGTTTCCTGCGCAGTTGGTGGACATGCACATCGACGGCATTGCTCGCCACGTCCTCATCCCAGCCATACAGGTGCTGCTGGATGGTCTCGCGCCCAAGCGGCCTGCCGTGTTGTTCCATGAGCAGTCTCAACAGAGCGAACTCCCTGCGGGTCAGGTCCAGCGCGTGCCCCTTCCAGACAGCGGTCAGGCGGGCCGGGTCCAGGCACAGCGCGCCGGCCTCCAGAGTCGGTGCTGCACGCCCCACGCTGCGGCGGAGCAGGGCGCGGACGCGGGCAAGCAGTTCGGGGGTGTCAAACGGCTTGCCCAGATAGTCGTCCGCACCCACGTCCAGCCCCAGGGTGCGGTCAGCCGCCCGCTCGCGGGCGCTGAGGACCAGGATGGGGACGTTGCCGCCCGCTGCGCGCACCTTCCGGATGACCTCGATCCCGTCCAGCCGTGGCAAGCCCAGGTCGAGGATGACCAGGTCGATGTCGCCGTCGCCGATGGCGGTCAGCGCGGCGGCACCATCCTGCACCCAGTCCACGGCATAGGCAGCGCGGCGCAGAGCAGTGCGGATGCCTTCACCCAGTGATGCGTCGTCTTCGGCGAGCAGAATGCGCATGCAGGCAGTCTCGTCGTCCCGGATTCACTTGGCAAGGTGGGCCCGGACCTCCTTGAGTTTGGCGGACGCTTCGGCCCGTCGTCCGGCATCGGCGATGTCACGGCCGGGGCGGGCAGGTGCCGCAAGCGCCTTCTCGAAGGCTGCCTGGGCGCCGTGCCAGTCCTTCTGGTCGCGCAGGAAGTCGCCGTAGAAGTAGTTGGCATCGATGCCGGTCGGGTCGACGACCAACCCCTTCTTCAGCATGGCCGCCGCGGTTTCGTCATTGCCGAACCCCAGTGGCCACCCGGGAACCTGGTAGTAGAGGGCGCCCAGGCTGGTATAGGCCGCCCCCTGCAGTGCGTTGGGGTCCATCTTCAGGGCAGCCTCGAAGTCCGCGCGTGCCTGCTTGACCAGACTGAGCGCCCCCATGCCCCCCTTCTCGCCGGCGAGACTGGAAAGGACGATACCTTCCCAGATCAGTGCGCTGGCATTCCGTGGCTCGGTCTGCCGGGTCTTCGCCGCCTGACTGGCCAGCGCCTCGAACGCGGCCTGTCGTTGCGGCTTGCTGGTCTGGTAGTTGATCTGGGCCCAGCGGTCCCGCAACTGGGCAACCGTCATGGGCGTTCCTTGCTCGGCGGCACAGGCAATGCCGACCAACATGACCAACGCGCTGATGAGCAGGATGAACATGGCTTTACCGTGACGTTGCTTCATGGGAGGAGTCCTCGTGGATGGGCTGCGCCTGCGAGGCGTGGCGCCTGATGATGGGAAGCTGGGCGCGCAGGCTGCGGTCGACCAGCGCGGGGAACATGCCGTTGATGCGGGCGAAGAGCTTTTCCGGCCATCCGAGCTGGCGGCGCCGATCGCCTTGGCCGATGGCGTGGACAAGCGCACGGGCCACCGCCTCCGGAGCATCGCTGCCCACCTTGAGCTCTGCGTTGAGGGCATCGACGGCAGGCGTATTGAAGGCGGTGCGCGTGGCGCGCGGAGAGAGATACTGGAAGCTCAGGCCGGTGCCGTCGTGTTCACGGGCAAGCGCCTCCATGAGGCCGCGAAGGCCGAATTTGCTGGCGCTGTAGGTGGCAAATCCGGCGAAGCCGATGCTGCCGAAGGTGGAGCCGATGGCCACGACGCTGGCCTGCTCGTGGCGGCGCAGTACGGGAAGAAGGGCGTGGATCAGCAGGGCGGAGCCGACCAGGTTGGTCTGCAACAGATGTTCCAGCGCATCGGGATGCTGGTCTTCGAACAGCCCGAACGCGCTCTGGGCGTGGCCGAGCACCAGGACGGACGGGGACGCATCGGCCTGTCGGATCGCAGCAAGCAGGTGCGAACGGCCCAGTGACGTGGACAGGTCGGCGACCACGGTGTGCACGCGCCCCATCGGCAGCCCTGCGGCAAGGGCGGTGAGGCGACTGCGGCTGCGCCCGACGGCCAGGATCGAGGCGCCCGCGTGGACCAGCGCCTGACACAGCGCCACGCCGATGCCGCCGCTGGCACCGGTGACGATGACGGTCCTGCCGGCAAGGTTCATCACGCGGCCTCCGCCCAGCGCACGCCGTTCGGGCGAAGCGTGCGGAAGATGTCCCCGTACAGCACGTAGAAGCGCCGGGCGGCGTGGATGACGGCCTGTTGATCAGACGGATCGTCCAGGCGGTCCATCAGCCCTTCGAAGAAACCGACATGCTCGATGTCCAGATCGCCGTGGGACAGCAGGTAGCTGAAGGCGTTGCGCGGCAGGTCGAGCGAGGACTGGATCGTGTTGGCTGCGCGGGTTGCCAGCGCCACACTGGTTCCCTCCAGCACCAGGACCATGCCGAAGAAGCCGACCGGGTTGCCGCGGTGGATGGTGTCGTACGCATAGCTGACCATCAGCTCGGTCGCCAGTGAGGGACGGCTGGCGGCGGCTTCGGCGCGGTCGGCACCGCAGGCCGCCAGGTCGTCCAGCACCCACTCCTGGTGGCCCATCTCTTCTTCGATGTACTCACCAATGGCCGTGCGCAGCCATTCCAGCCGGCCCGGCAGGCGCGCCCCGCAGGCCATCAGCAACGGGACGGTGTGCCGCACGTGGTGGTAAGCCTGTCCGAGAAAAGCGACGTAATCTTCGCGGGCGATCTGCCCCCCCAGCGCGGACTGGATGATAGGCACGGAGATCAGGGTGGCCCGTTCCTCCTGGGTCTGGGCGAGCAGTTCGGAATGGAAACTCATGCGGATACTCCCGTGGAAGGAACGGCGGCGGGACGGCGATAGCTCGCATCGACCTCGGCCTGGAAATGGGACAGGATGGCGTCGCGGCGTGGGCGTCCGTTGGGGGTAAGCAGCCCGGCGCTGGCAGAGAACGGCGCCGGTGCCCGCACGATGCGCGAGACGCGCGCGTAGTCGGGCAGACCTGCGTTGACCTGGGCCACGGCGCGGGCGAGGGCGGCATCGTCAAGGTCGGCACGACGCGGCACCAGCACGGCGACGTTGTCGGCCTGTGCTTCGCCCCATACCACCGCCTGGGCCAGGTCCGGATGGGAGAGCAGCTCGCTCTCCACCCATTCGGGTGAGACATTGCGGCCAAACGCGGTAATGAAGACATTCTTGCGGCGGCCCGTGACGTGGACGAATCCGTCAGCGTCCACGTGGCCAAGATCACCTGTACGGATCGGCCCGTCCGGGAGCGGTTCCGACCCCAGGTAGCCCAGCGCACGTGCCCCCTCGACCTGGAGTTCACCGTCGACAACGGCGACGCGGGCGTGTGGCAGCGCTTTGCCGACACTGCCGTCCCGGCTGGCGTCGGGTCGGTTGAGGCAGACCACCGAGGCACACTCGGTCAGCCCGTAGCCTTCAAACACCGGCAGACCGAGCGCCCGTGCGCGTGCCAGCAGTCCCGGCCCCACGCGCCCACCTCCGACGGCGATATAGCGCAGCGAGGCGGGCAGGGGAGCACCACTTTCGGCGGCCATCACCACCGCAAGCAACAGCTGGGGCACCAGGATGACGCTCTCCGGCTGGTAGCGGTGCAGACACCGCAGCAGCGTCGGTACATCCAGGCCCGAGGCGCCGGTGTAGCCGATCTCCGCCAGCGACGGGAGCGCGATCTGCGCGTCCGACAGCAGCGTTGCATACAGCCCGGCAACGTTCTCCAGCAGCGTGGAGAGCGGCATCAGGCAGAGGTGGCGGCGCGGTGCAATCGACGAGGAGGCCTGCACCAGTGAACTGGCGACTGTAAGCAGCGTGTCGCCTGACAGGCACACGCCCTTGGGGCGGCCGGTCGTGCCGGAGGTGTAGGTCACGCATGCCGTGCCGGCGGGAAGGCCGACCGGAGCCGCCGCTTCAGTCCGCCACTGGGCGAGCATCCCGCCATCCAAGGTCCCCAGTGCGCCCATGCTGCCGGGTGGGGCTGGCGCACCGCCGACGGTGACAACACAGTGGGCACCGCTGGACGCCAGCGCATGGGCAATCTGCTCAGGAGAGAAAAACGTAGGCAACGGCACATGCACGCCGCCGAGCTCGCGCACGGCAAGATCCAGAACCAGCCAGTGAATGCCGTTGTCCAGCCGGCTTGCGACGCGGTCGATGCCCTGCAGGTCCAGTCGATCAGCCAATCGCACTGCGCGCTGCCGGATCTGCTCATCTCCAACCTCCGCACCGGAGATGAGCACGCGCGCCTTGCGTCCGCCGAGACCGGCGATCAGGGGAGAGGTCGACGCGGTCATTGCGCACCCACCATGACCTGCAGAGACGGATCCGAATCCGTCCTGGGGCGTGCATCCTGTTTCAGTGCTTGATGCAGGAACGCGCGTCCGGCAGCGACATTCCCGCAGACCACCTTCGGCCGGGCATGGTAGTAGCTGCCCCACTGGGATGCATCGCCGGTGAGTCGCCCCGGGCTTGCTTCGCCAAGGTCCACCGTGACCAGATGCAGCCGGTCGAGGGTGTTCCGCAGCTGTTGGGTGGCCGCGAACAGCACCCAGCGCACGCGTGCGGCATGCAGCATGTCGGTCAAACGGACAATCAGCTCACGCGCTACGCCGGGGGTGGTGGCGGCAAAGTTGCCGATCTCGGCGATGCGGTCGCGACCCACGCAGGCGATTTCCCGGTGGGACAGCAGTGCCTGTGCCGGCTCATCGAGATACTGCTCGACGAACAAGGGACCCTCGCTGCCAACACGCATGCCGACGGCTGCCACCAGCTGCCCCTGTCCATCCCGGAACGCAAGCAGATGGGGCAGGAACGCGTGCAGCGAGGCACCGTAGCGTTTGCGGTACACATCGGCGATGAACTGCTCCACCTCGTGGCGGCGCGGGTCCTGCGGGCCCACCACCTGCGACTGCGGCAGAATCGATGGGAACGTGACAGCGAGGGAAGTGGGGATCCAGGACATGGCGAGCATGCTGGCCGGCCCGGATTAAGGCTGAATTAGGGCGTAGTTAAGCAGCCATTAGCATTCTGGAATGCTTTCGTTGTCGGGAGCACCTGCATCAAGCGTGGTAAGCGCACGCGCAGTACGCTGATGCGGTAGGCGATGGAGTGCATGCAGCGGGGACAGGTAGAACCCGTTGCGGTCGTCCTGGCGCGTTCCAGCGCACCGCTTCAGGAAGCACAGCGGGGGAGGGCGACGGTCCGCCGTCGAACGGGCGGAAGGCAGGCGTGCCCGAACGGCGTCTGGTCGGCAACCGGCCTTGACGCAAATGTTATATCATCACATTTGCGTCGTCAGCCAACAGGCGGCGGTAGGCCCCGTTCAATCTCCTCATCGAATACCCATGAAAATCCATATCCTGGTGGTCGCCGTTGCCGCCGCCTGCCTGTCCATGCAGGCCAACGCCCAATCGGTCGACTCCGCCCTGACCTTGGGCAAGGTCGATGTCCACTCGCATTCCGAAGGCCAGCTCACGGCGCACCAGGTCCTGACCTCGGTCGATGTACTGGGTGCCGACCAGATTGAAGACAAGAACGTGTCGCAGAGCTGGGAACTGCTCGGTCAGATGCCCGGCATCCAGCTCACCGAAACCCGCCAGGGCGCCGAGTCCGGCAAGGTCAGCTTCCGTGCCTTCAACGGCGAGGGCTACCTCAATGCGATTAAGACGTTGATCGACGGCGTGCCCAGCAACGTCAACAGCGGCAACCAGCGTTTCATCGACATGCTGTTCCCACTGGAAATCAGCTACATCGAAGTCGTGCGCGGCACCAACGATCCGCGCTACGGCCTGCACAACATCGGTGGCAATGTGAACTTCGGCACCCGTCAGGGCCGCACCTACACCGACGTGCGCCTGGGCTACGGCAGCTACAACACGCGCAGTGCCCAGCTGGCGGTCGGTCGCGAAAGCGATGGAGTCGCCCGGAACTATTTCCTGGGCTACCAGGACGCCGACGGCTACCGCGACAATGATGCATCGAAGAAGTACAGCATCGGCGGCAAGTGGTTCTACGGCAACCTGGAAGACGATGGACTGCGTGCAGGCCTGACCGCCCGCGCGTATCACAACGAAGCCGACGAGCCGGGCTTCATGACGGCAGAGGAACTGCGCACCCACCGCCGCGGATCGGACCTGCGAAACCGCAACGATGGCGACGACCGTGACATGCGCCAGGTCGCCGCCCATGTCGACCTGAAGCTGGCCGATGCTCTGTACTTCGGCACCAAGCTCTACTACAACAGCTACGAAGACGATCGCCGCATCACCTTCAGTGACCTGCCCACCGGCAATACGCCGCGCCAGCGCCGCATCTGGGATGAAAGCCAGTTCGGCATGCTCAACACCCTGACCTGGAATGCGAGCAGCGTGCTGACCCTGGAAGGTGGGTTCAACTACGAGCAGCAGGACAACCGTTACCAGCGCATGCGATTCAGCTACGCCGAGCCGACCGACTTCTGGGCCACGCCGGCACGCATCCAGAATGACGAACGACACAGCTTCGACAACTGGGGCGCATACGTGCAAGCCATTTACCAACCGATCGAGGCGTTGAAGATCGTTCCCGCGTACCGTGTTGACCGCTACAGCGGCCGCACGCGCCTGGTGGATGGCACGACCGGCAGGCTGCAGCGCTACGGCAACATCAACCAGCCCAAGTTGAGCGTGGTCTATGCGCTGACCCCCAGCGCCAATATCTACGCCAACTGGGGGCGCACAGCGCAGGTGCTGACCGGCGGCACGGCCCCGGCTTACCTGACCCCGGGCCAGGCGGCGATGAGCCCTTCCACCAACACCGGCATGGAACTGGGAATGAAGTTCAGCCCGTTCCGCGGTGCGCAGGCACGCGTGGCGGTCTGGCAGCAGGATGCGGAAAACGAAATCTCCAACATGCCGGCCACCGGGACCACCGTGCAGCTGGGCAAGACCCGCCGGCGTGGCGTGGATGCGCAGATTTCCGCACCGCTGGGGGAGCGCTGGACCGTGTGGGCGTCCCATGCGTACCAGGAGGCCAGGATCGAACGCGACGGCCGGGCAGGCGTGGAATCGCTGGAGGGCAATGAAGTGGCTGCCGTGCCGCGCCACATCAGCAACGTGGGTGTTGATTTCCGTGCCACCGACGCCCTGAAGTTCGGGCTGCAGGGCCGCGCGCAGGGTGACTACTACCTGGAAGAGCGTAATGTGGCCGGCAAGTACGGAAACTTCGCCGTGCTGGATCTCAGTGCCGGTTATCAGATCAATCCAACCTGGAGCGTCGATCTGCAGGTGAAGAATGCCACCGGCCGTGAGTACGCCTACGTATGGTATGACAGCTTCTTCCAGAGCCAGACACAACCCATGTTCTCGCCTTCGGCTGGTCGGCAGGTGTATATCGGGCTGACTATGAAGCTGTGAAGGACGGGGGGGGCGGAGCTACGCACCACTGGCGTCACCAGGATGGAAGCCTCTGAGAAGGCGCTGCGCCGGCGCCTGGTCGACACCGGGCATCACGTCGTGGCAATCAGACGTCGAGGTGGTGGCCCTCTGGGGTGAACATGTGGTTTCCCTGAAAGCCGAAACCGTCCCATGCGCCGGCCAGGTCGATACGCTCGTGCGGGTCTATCTCAGTCATGCTGCAATCTCGTCCTTGTTTGGAGAACGAGAGAGGAAGCAAGAGCCGATCCAGAGCTTGAGCCAGCGCCAGCCGGACCCAACGAACCGGGCCAGCCGGCTATTAGGGCATTTCGCAATCTTGGTATATATCTATAGTGTTGCGTGGGCATAAGGCGCGTGATTACTACATCTTCTGCAAAATCCGCTGTATCCATCGTTGCATAGCAAACCGGACCGGGATCGTTGCGAGCTAAGACTGCGATCGCCGCAACAGGTAACGCCGATCCCAAAAGCCCTGTGGCCCAGCAGTGTTGCGTTTCAAGGTGGCAATTTACGTTAGCGCACTGCACTGAATCGCCCCGGGTTCTCTGGACATCCTGCCTATCCCAGCAGATCTACCTTTACGGACCAATCCGGCGATCCTTTGAGATGGGTTTAGAATCCACTAAGAGAGCAAGCCTTTTGGGATAGGCGCTGAAGCTTCGGACAAAATCAAACTGAGTAGGGGTGCCAGATGCACTTGAAGGTGTTGGCTGTCCGCAATTTCAGGCGGCTTAAGAATGTTGTAGTTGACCTTGCTTCCGACATTTCTATTTTTGTCGGTGCCAACAACAGCGGCAAGACATCACTCGGGCACGCACTCCAGTTGTTCACTGGCGGTGGCCGCTTCAACATTCACGACTTTAGTGCAGACCTTTGGGCCGACATCGTCGCGTTTGGTGAGGGCGATGGCGAGGCGAGCCTTCCCACGATGGAAGTCGACGTTTGGTTCGAAATCGGTCCGGACGATGTTCACCGCGTCATCGATCTTCTTCCCAGCCTTGCTTGGGAAGGCAAGCTGGTTGGGATGCGTATTGCCTACGCGCCCACCAATCCCGCGGCGACGCATGCACGCTATATCGAAGTGCGCCGGCGCGTGCTCGATGCGGTCGCTAAGGGTGAAGACGGAGCGCCCGCCTTCGATCCCTCGCCACGTAACCTGCGGGAGTTCCTTCGCGACAGGCTACATGACGAATATGAGCTGCGCTATTTCGTACTAGATCCCGCGCGGTTCGATGCGAAGATGGTGGCAGAGGCTGGCTATGACCCGGCCACGCTCACCGGACGCGACCGGAGCGGCCGTGAGATCTTAAAGGGCCTTCTCCACATTGACTTCTTGAACGCACAACGCCATCTCTCGGACGGCCCAGGTGGCTCTCGCGCCGAGGATCTCTCCCGTGTACTCAGTCGCTTCTACGGGCGCAACCTCGAAAAGAAGGGCGAAGATATCGAAGCGTTGCGCGCCCTCGCAGCGTCCGAAGTCTCGCTTAATGAGCATCTCGAACGAGTGTTCGAACCGACGCTCAAGAGCTTGTCGAAGCTCGGCTATCCGGGCCTCTCAAACCCGCGCATGATGATCCGCTCGGCCCTCGACCCTGCCCAGATCATGAGCGGTCGAGATGGCGCGATCGTTCACTATGCGTTGGGAGCCGATGACGGGAAGCCCGATCCGCCTACCTTGCCCGATCGGTATAACGGTCTTGGCTTCAAAAACCTCATCTTCATGGTCGTCGAGCTACTCGACCTCCACGCTCAATGGCTGGCGATCGAGGAAAACCGTCCGCCGGTCCACCTGATCTTCATCGAGGAGCCCGAAGCGCACCTCCATGCCCAGCTTCAACAGGCCTTCATCCGCAAGGTGATGGACATCCTAGCGCTCAAGGGCGAGGACCGCACACACTATACGAGCCAGGTCGTCGTCACGACCCATTCGACTCATATCCTTTACGAACGAGGCTTCCGGCCGATCCGCTATTTTCGTCGAAGCCGTGCACAGAATGTGTCGACCTCCGATGTGCTCAACCTCTCGGATTTCTACGACAGCACCGATCCGGACATCCGAAGCTTCCTCGAGCGCTATTTGAAACTCGCGCACTGCGATCTATTCTTCGCCGATGGAACCGTGCTAGTCGAAGGCAATGTCGAACGGTTGCTATTGCCACAGATGATTGCCAATGCCGCGCCGCGGCTGCAATCGACCTATCTCACCGTCCTAGAGATCGGCGGAGCGTTCGGTTACCGTTTCAAAACGCTGATCGAGTTTCTCGGACTGACAACGCTCATCATCACCGATCTCGACAGCGTGTTCGGTCCACTGAGACAGGATGGCGAGGGCGCGGCACCCGCTGGTCAACCGGAGGTCGCGGAACCAGTCGCCGAGAACGCGCAGGCTGCCGACGCTGCCGCTGAGGATATTGACGATGACGAGGAGGATTTGCCTGCGGCTGCGGAGAAGCCCGGGAAGGCGTGCATAGCCGGTCATCCGGGCGCGGCGACGTCCAATCAGACTTTGCTTCAATGGCTACCGAAATGCGACGCGGTCGCCGCCCTGTGGGAGGCGACGGCTGAGCAGAAGATCCAGGCGAGGACGGACGACAAAGACGCTTTGGTACGCGTTGCCTACCAGTGCCGAACCGATGTCACTTGGGGCGGAGAAACTCTGGCGCTGGCCGGGCGCACGCTGGAGGAAGCATTCGCACTCGAAAATCTCGGCTGGTGCCAAGACAAGAACCGTAAGCCGCTTCAGCTCCGCATCGCCAAGTCCGACGAGAAGAACCTGACCACGCTTGCGGAACGCATCCACAAACGCGTACAGGCTAAGAGCTTCAGCAAGACGGACTTCGCGCTAGCCTTGTTAGCCGAAGATCCAAGCAGTTGGTCGGTCCCAACCTATATTGCCGAGGGCCTGAGCTGGCTTGAGACCGAGATTGCGCCGCCGGAACCGGACGAGGATCTGCCGCATGAGGACCAGCCGCATGGAGACGCGCGCCAAGATGCACCGGCCGCCACCAACGAGGTAGCAGCATGACAAGCCGGGTCGGCAGTCCTGACACACAAGCCGATCTAGATGTTCGAGCTTGTCTCGATCTGACGCCGCCACGCTCGTTTGTCATGGTCGCCGGTGCGGGGTCGGGGAAGACGACCTCGCTGATCAAGGCTATCGCGCACCTAGCCGAAACCCGCGGTCCTGCCCTGCGCCGCGCCGGGCAGCAAATCGCCTGCATTACATATACCGAAGTCGCCGTCGGTGAGATTTCGACCGATGTAGGGGCCTCGCCGCTATTCCACATCTCGACTATCCACAGTTTCCTGTGGTCAGTCATCCGGCCGTTCCATTCGGATATCGCGACTTGGGTAGCCACTCGCATCGACGATAAGATCGCGGAGCGACGCGCGCACTACGACAAGTCTCGGACTCAGGCGAAAACGAAGGCCCGCCTCGAACAGGAGATCGCAGATCTAGAAGCCGAGCTAACTGTGATCAGTGAAGTAGAGAAGTTCGTCTACGGCACCGGCAGCAGCTATGCTGAGGGCATTCTTGGCCATGACGATATCCTCAAACTCACCCCAGCCTGCGTCGCAGCGCATCCGCTGCTGAGGCAACTCGTTGCTAAGCGCTTTCCCTATATCTTCGTCGATGAGAGCCAAGACACCAATCCGGAGGTCGTCGAGGCGTTACGGCACATTGCGAGCGAACATCCTGGCTTGTGTGTTGGGTTCTTCGGAGATCCGATGCAGAAGATCTATATGAGCGGAGCTGGCGCTGTCCCGCTGAACGACGGCTGGGCGGAGATCACAAAGCCCGAAAACTTCCGATGCCCGACATCGGTGCTTGGGGTCATCAATGCAGTCCGCGCCCCTGGCGACGGTCTTGAGCAGGTGCGTGGTCGGACGATAACCGTTGATGGCATCGAGCACCCGCTTGCCGGCACCTCCAATCTGTTCATCCTGCCGGCGGACACGGAGCGCAGTGCGCGCCTCGCGGCCGTTAGGCAGTGGCTGGCCACCGAAACCGGCGACGGTCTGTGGCTAAGCGACGTGCGGGAAGGCGATGTCCGCCTGCTTGTACTGGTGCACCGCATAGCGGCCAACCGGCTCGGGTTCCCTAATCTGTATGCTGCGCTCAATGACCGAGCTCCAATGAGTCTGAGTGAAGGGCTGAGCGATGGCACAGCCTGGCCGCTCCGTCCACTTGTACAGCACATAATTCCGCTAGTTGTCGCGGCGCAAGCGGGTGATCGGTTCACAGTGATATCGACCTTGCGCAGCGAATGCCCGAGGCTTGAACCAGCGCGGCTTCGAGAACAAGAGATGGCTTCCGTTCTTACAGCGCTACAGCAAGCGCTCGACGAGCTTTTCGGTTTGTTGGCAGCAGGATCGCAAGCGACTATCCGGGATGTCTTGACGCATGTGCGAGATCACGAGTTGCTGCGCCTTGATGATCGCTTCGCCATACATCTGGTTGCAGAGCCTGTGGATGACGGCAGCAGCGGTTTCGAGAACGTTCAAGCCTATCTGGCATGCGGTGTCGACGAACTATGGGCCTACCGGCGCTACTTTACAGAGGAGTCACCGTTCGCTACGCATCATGGGGTGAAGGGTGCCCAATTTGAGCGCGTATTGGTCGTAATCGACGATGAGGAAGCGGGCTTCCGGCAGTATTCTTACGGCAAGTATCTCGGGTACGTCCCCCTCTCGGACAAGGACGAAGCCAATCTGGCAGCAGGTGAAGAGTCCGTACTTGATCGAACCCGTCGCCTCTTCTATGTGTGTTGCTCGCGAGCAATGAAGGACCTAGCAGTCGTGGTCTTTGTGCCCGAAGTCGCAGCGGCCCGCAAGGCGATCGTTGCTCAGAATCTGTTCCCTGAGGCCACAATTCGAGGGATAGAACATCTGAACTAGCGCCAGTATGAGGATCCATTGGATGACTACCGTACGGCTACGACGGGAGCGGCGACTTCTGGAGGGGAACAGACTCTCAAGGTTGGAGATTCGGGATATTTATCGGGGTAGGGCGGCTGACCCCACCCCCTCAGCCTGCATCTTGCGCGTTAAGCAATGACCGCCCTACAAGGCGCACCGGGTCAAACGAGAACACGTGCTCCAGCGGCGCATCATGGCAGCGACCAACCAGCCGGTTCGGAAAAGCAGCCCGTCCGTGATCCAGATCCACCTCGGCCGAGCAGATAGGGCAGGTGCCCCAGTGGCGCACGACGGCGAACTCTCGGGACTTCAACTTTCGACCTGGCGCCGGCATGGTGCGGAGCTGACCATAGAGCTCGCTGAGAGCCAGGAACGAGGGCCCTGCCATGGTGACCCGCTGTGTAAGCAGGTGGAACACCGGCCGCGACAACCACCAGAGCCCGGCCGTCACCAACATCACCAAGCCGAGCTGGGCCAGTGTCGCGGTGGTCACCGCGTGGCCACGGCTCCATGAGGTGTACAGCCAGAACCAGACGAGTCCGATGAGCACCATGTTCAAGGCCGCGGTTCCGATGAGCACGTACCCTCGCCATCGCGGTTGCAGCAGACCCCGAAGGCGATGTCCTTGCCGAGCTCCCGGGGCAGCGCCAACTGCTGCCATTGCGAGGGAATGGACGCCACCGTAGCGGCGGTGTGGCGAGCGCGGATGCCCGCCACACGCAGCGGGCCCTGCCGGCGACGTACCGGCTCCACCTCGCAGGGCGGGGCTGGGGCGTCGAGCTTGATGGCCTCCAACAGTGCGAGGCCGTGCAGACCATGCCGGCGAACCTGTTCCGGGGGCAGCTTGAACTGCTCGGTGAAGGCGTTGGTAAAGGCAGCATGCGAGGCATAGCCTGCGGCCAGGGCGACGTCAAGGATGGGGTCGCCGCCAGCAGCCAGGGTCCTTGCCGCCTCGGTCAGTCGACGCACACGAAGGTAGCGCGCCATCGAGGTCCCGGTACTGAGTTGGAACAGGCGTGAGAGATGGAAGGGCGAGAGTTCGACTGCCTCGGCGACCTGGGCCAGCGAGGGGTTCTCGGCAAAGTGGCTTTCGATGTACCACAAGGCCTTGCGTGCCGCACCCATGACGCCTGTTCCGTACCAGTGACTGGGTGGAAGCGTAGCGCAGCGCGGGGTAGGGCGTTTGCGGGATCTTGCTATATCCCATCAATCTGGTGGGCCCCATCTGACGTTGAGCGTCAAGCCCTCTTAGGGCAGGCGGATGGGAGCTCAACATAACTGACAAACTAGGCGAACGGGATACCGCGTTGTGGGCTTGGCTATGATCTGTGTTTCGTCTTAGTGATAGAGCAAAAGCACCCGACCTGGGTAAAGCCAGTTGACGGGTAGCAAGCCAGGCTTATCCTCACGAAGGGCATTTTCCCTGTAACTTGAAGCAGGGGCAGGCACAATCGCGCTCAATGCTGCGTCGTTAACGAGGCATACGCCGATGTCTTCCAGTACATCGAGATATTTTACAACACGACACGGCGACACGGTTCCAATGGCGGGCTGTCCCCGATAGAGTTTGAACAGCAGTACGTACTAAACGGCAGAAGAGTGTCTACAAAAGCCCGGGCTATTCAAAGGAGGGGAAATGGAGTTCGATAGGATCCGGTCAGCGGTTAGGCTTGCCGAATACGCGGTCGTCAACCGCCAACCGCTTCGGACGAAGGAAGACGCGCTACGCGCACTTTCAGAGGAACTACTAGTCGGCCCGTGGTTGATCATGAGCGGCCTAGGCATCATCTGGAAACGTTTGCTCTGGATCTTCTTTCTTACGTTGATCATCTTGGTTGGTATCTTCCTTGTAGAGCGGGCTTTTAATCCTTTCATGATTGTCGCCGCGCTGACGCTGGGTGCTATCAGCGTGTACTTCGGCCTCCCAACTCGGACGGTTCTTGCTGGTGTCAGCGCAAAGTCCATTGAAGAGCTTGCCGGCGCCATCGATGGACTTGTGAAAGATCAAGGGGAGTTGGAGCGTTTGTCTTCTGGGGTTCAGCTCGTGAAAACGCAAACGACTGAGCGAATGGCGCGATTCAACGTATTCATTGGTATCCTCTGGGGTGCCTTGTTCTGGCTTGTTACGGCACGCGTGCTTTCCCCGTCCGTTGCCCAAGAAGTTTTGGAGACAAGTCTCTTCCCAGCCATTGCTGCTGCAATCTCGTTCATCGGACTGTTTGTGGTCGCAGTTGGCTACGCAGCCGCTGTTCGTGTGGTCTATCAGACCTTGGACTTTGCGCTATTAGAAACGAAAGCAAAGCTCGCGCACGGCCCCTAATACTAGAGAGTGGCGAGTGCAATTAGGCCCAGCTATAAATTCTGATTTGAGTATTGGGAGCGCCGAAGCCAATCAGTTGATTTACGAGGCAGGGCTTTTCCTCAGGACTATGGATCGCCAAGTGAAAGTTTGCTTGGCGCACTGAGGGGTTTTGAAGCATTGCCTCGTAGTAGGGCGCGTCGGAAGGTAGAATTTCCTACTTCACGGTGCACAGGGAATCGGTGGGTGGGTCAGGGTCAACGGTTGAGTTAGAAAGAAGTTAACCTTCAAGGGGGAAGATCTTGAATCCAGCGACGATTCCCGCCTATGCCCACCTCCGTCGCAATCACAAAGCCGTGGACTGACGCCCAGGCCGGCGGCTGCTCGCCGCCGAAAAGCGGGGTGGAGACAACGGCAGGGTGGGCCACGGCTCCCGCCGCGGCCTGGGGTCGCTGAACCTCAGACGTCTGCACCGCTGAAACCTTCTAGCTGCACGGCCCTTGCGGGATTGGGTTTGCACCGTAATGTGTTTCACAACCTACTCATAAAAGGAGCCCAGCTCATGAAAGGAGCCCAGCTCATGCGCTTCGTTGTCTGTTGCTTCAAAGGGGGCGTGGGGCGCACCACGCTTTCGCTCAACCTCGCCGCCGCGTTCGCCGGCCAATCCCGCGTTCTCGTCAATGACCGCGACCCGCAATGCGGTTCCGTGGCCTGGTCAGCGATGAGCGACGGGGAAACCCCGTTCACCGTGAGTCGCTCAAGTTCGCCTGGATTTGACCTGGATATCCAGGACATGCCGCCCAGTGCCCCAGTGAAAGACCAGCTGCCGGACGCGGACCTATATCTCGTCCCAACGCTGCTCGACGGCGGCAGCTACGTTGTTTACCTGCGGACCATCGACACGCTGCGACGTCAGGGCAAGGCCTTCCTGCCGGTCGCCAACCGGGTCAACCTCAAGCGCGCGGAGCACCGCCGCCGGCTCGAAGACCCGAACCTTGCAGGTGCCATCGTCATTCCCGAGCGGGCGGCGTTGGCGAGCTACTACGAGCTCGGCGAGACCGTGTTCTCCATGCGCGGCGCGGGCGTGGCCAAGGCTCGAGAGGACATTCTGCGGGTAGGTCAGGCTATCCAAAAAAGGTTGGTCAACCCGGCTCGGGGGAAGGCATGATGGACATCCCAATGCTGCCCCTGCCGGATCTCATGGCTGCCAAGAAGACCCCCGCCAAGAAAGCCTTTGCCAAGAAGGCACCGGCCCGCAAAGACCTGTTCAAGGCTGCGAAAGTGGTCCACGCCAAGCCGGAACGCACGTATGCGCCGCTCATCGACCTGGACCAGTTTTCCGAAGAAGAGCTGGCCGAGCTGCTGGTGGCCGCTGGCGATGCGCCCGGGAGGAAGACGTATTTCGACTACTCCGAGGAGAAACCGTTTGCTCGGTCGGGCAAGAAGGTGCATCTCGAAGTGGGGAGGGGCTCGCAGATGTTCGACTACCGGGACGTCCACGGCGCCAGGACCGAGCGAACGATGGTGACCGTGCCGCCCAAGCTCCGCCGGCAGATCCAGGATTTGACGGCAGAAGAGAGCCCGGTGATTACCACTGCGATCATCGCCTTGGCGTCTTGGGCATGCCAGGAACTAAAAAGGTCGAAGCGGCGCTTGGTGGTGGCTACGGCGATCGATGACTTGGACCCGTTGCGTAAGCAGGTCAGGAAAGCGATTGTTGGACAGGCGCGGAAGAACAAGTAGAACCATCCATCAGGGATAGATTTTAAGGGCTGGCATGAAGAAGCAGTTGGAGAGAGCGCAACGGTGCCTGCACAGGGGGAGAGTCAAGGCATTTGTAAGTCGGGTTGCTTGGTTAGATGTTGAGCGAAGGATCGATCGGCTCTTCAATGAGGCCCGAAATCTAGGTTGTGCCGAGCTTGGGGACATTTATCTCAAGAATCAGAGGGATATGCCTGCACTTAAGGGGACTTACGCCGACTCTGTTCTAAATGCGTTGTGGATCATTGTTGGTAGCCGAATGCTCAACGTTCAATACGCAGACTCCAATCTGGGGAAGATGCTGATGGACGAAAGGGGCGGGCAGCTTTGGTTTGCGCAAGACGCGACCGGGGCAGTTACGGCATTCATCTCTCCATACGCATCTAAGAATATGAGGATGGATGAAAAAGAGTTGATCATAGCGCGCTATAGCTGCGCTACCGCTTTGAGCGAGCGCAGACTTCGAAAGCATTTCGCAACGTTCTTTCGATACCTCGCTGTAACAAGTTCCCATGGGGATTTAAGTTTTCGGGGGTATCTCTTTAGGTTGAGGTTGCGAATAGGGGATCACCGATATGCGAACGAGTGGAGGGCGAATGCATATAAGGTCTACGTGCCGGCTTTCCTTGCCTTCGTCGGGCTTATAGCCACGCTTTACACCGGTAATAAGCTGAAGTGGTTATCCGCTTGGTTCTCTTAATAGTTGGATGACTCATGCAAATGAATCGCTTGGGCTATGATTTAGACCTCCGCCGACAACTGGTTGAGACGACGCTGGCCTAGGAAGCTTCGTTCGGCAAAGCCCCCTCGATCACGTCTGCCCTATCCGAGCGCGCCGCGGCGGTTCTCCTGGGATGCCCGCTGGCCGACTACTCGGAGATCCATTGCTTGCGCGCATACATCAGCGCGATGATCAACACCGTTGTCCCGGAAATCCTGACATTGAAAGACGATGAGCGAGGCCGTCACCCGGGCTTGTACTTCGATGAGCTGACCACGGCCGGAAAACTGAACATTGAGCCGTTGATCGCCGTGGGCAGAAGCAAGGGCGTCTCGCTGGTCGCCTGCGTGCAGGACCTGAGCCAGATCCAAGAAGTCTACGGAGACAAGGCCGCTCAAGCGTTCGAGTCGATGACCGGCACCGTGATCTGCTGCAAGACCGCCGGGGCAACAGCAATCGAGCTGGCCGGCAAGATGGGCAAGCGAACCGTGGCTTGGCGCACACATGACAAGAACGCAACGCTCCACGAAGAATCTCGGGCCGTAGTTTCCCCCGGCCGGCTGATCGATGATCTAGGGCCCAGGAAGGGAAGGCAATACGGCCCTGAAAGGTCGGGCATCAGGGCGATTGTGCAAACGACCGGCGATTTGCCCCTCTTAAACTGGCCAGGCGTCAGTTACCCGCACGCGCGCGAGGGCCAGGAACGCGCCGCGTGGACCGAACAGGGGGCGCAACCGATTCAGAAAAATCCCCTGCCCGAAGCCAACGCGCAGAGAGCCGCGGAGGTCCAGCGCGTGCTGAAGATGACCGCCGGCCAGGCCGCCGCGGAGCTGCAAAAACGCGGTGCCACGCCGCCGAAGCTCCGCGCCGTTTCAGATGACGAGTTGGAAGCGATCTTCCGCAAGTAAGGTCATAGATAAGGAGGCATCCTTTCCGAACTGGTCTCAAACCGCCGCACGAAACCTATTTGCGGTCTCCCGTGAACTGCTTGCTCGACTCCCCCTGAACCTTAAGCGTGAGGTAGGAGCGCTCAGGATATTCAGAGATCTCCACGTTCAGAAAATCCTCTCGTGCCTTTTTAAGTGATGCATCAATGGCGTCTCTTGCCATCTTCAGGTCGGAAAAATTCTCGTCCTTGTGCAACTGGTATTCGTAGATCACCTGATCAGCTTCGATCTGGAGCTTGATGACCTCGATCGAAGAATCTGTGTGCTCACTTTTGATCCGCTTAACAGCTACATCATAACTGGTGATAGTGCTGCCTCTGACCTTTAGCTGCTTCTTCCGTGGCATATAAAGTTCCTTCAGAATCTGATGTTCCTTGAATGTTAGGGCCTGCCACTTCGATTGACAACAGCAGCCCTATTGCTCAAACGCATATTTTTGCTATGCATGGTAAAGCTCGCAGTGGGAGGCCCCATGTTCAACGTCACCGCATTGACCGCACAAGGCAAGGACAGCAAGTCCGGCGCGGCCGTGGTCGAGTATCTGATGCTCACCGAGTGTTACCTCGACAAAGACGGAAGCGCGCAGGACACCATGGCCTGGGGCGGCAAGATGATGTTCACAGCCAAGAGCAAGGACTTGGGTGTGGTCAATGGCACCCAGGCCACCATCCAATCCATCAAGCCGTCGCGCTCGGGCGGCTACGACATCGTCGGCACCTTGCGTTCGGAAAACCCAAAGGAACATGGGCGCAAGGTGGTGTGGAACACGCACCAGCACAAGGCGGTGGTCCACGACTACGCGGTGACCGTCCACAAGAGCCAGGGGCAGGGCAAGCGCGAAGTGTTCCACCTCATGAACCTGGGGATGATGGACAACGCGTCGTCGCTGGTGGCCTTTACCCGGCTCACCAAGGGGAGCTACAAGCTCTACGGGACGTACGACGACGTGGAGCAGCTCAATACCCGGTTGGGGTTGGAGCGATTGAAGGCAACCGTGCTCGATGCCGGGGTCAAGGAGCGGCCGGCGGCCATCCCGCCAGCCCAACGGCCCGGGGCACAGGTCGGGGGGCTTCAAAGCAAGCTCGATGCGCTATTTCACGAGCACAAAGAAGGGCAGGGAACACGACGGGAAATGAGTGGCGGCGAGCGCAAAGCGCGCCGGCTCTTGGAGGTTCTCGATCATGGCCGTCAACGAGCGACCATACCACCAGGATCTCTGGAAGGCCCCCGGATTCCGGCCCCACGGCTACAGCAGGGACTGGGGCGCTGACGATTTGCAGGTGCGTTATAGTTCGCGGAGAGCCGTGTGGTGCTCAAGGAGAACCAGCTTGAAAGCGAATGCATTTGGCGGATCGGTCTTTGCCGGAGCGATGGGGACTTTGCTGGTGGCTTGCCAGCCCGGTGGCACACCGGCATCGGGCGGAACTGCCCCCGTCGCGGCTGAGCATAGCCCGCAGGTTAGTAGCCCGGCAGATGTTCCTTCACAGGCCCCCTCTGCTTCGAGCGTCGAAGAAAGCTCCGCAATCGCTAGTTTTCGTAAGTATTGCTATGACACCCAGAGCGATACGTCGAAGGTGGCGCAGTTGATAGAGGCCGACGCTCTACAGCCTGCTGACGAGGCCGCGAGCGGCTACTCCAAATCGCCTCAGCGAGGGCAGCGTAAGATGTATGTGCTCCCCTCGGCAGACAATGAGGCTCCGTCGTTGAATCTCGTGATCAACAGCCTGGGAGTGTGCGGCATTCAGGTCAGTGGTCAGGCATCAGCAGCCGTGGAGGCAGATGTCATCAACTCCTTCAAAGCCTTCCGTGTGCCCGCTCCGCAGAGTCCCGCGGTCCGCGCCGGTGTCTTCATTCCCTACGGGACATCGATTAGTGAGCAGAACGTCCGTAGGTATGGACTGATCAATACCATGACATCTGATGCCAAAGGCATTGCTATGGTCATCTACATCCCGCCACGGCAGGCCGAAGAGGTGTTGGCGAACGCCCGTGGACAGTAGAGTGTTAGCTGATCGCTGTCGTCTTCAGACAACGGCCATTTCTCGTGTTCGCTCTCAACCAGTTTGAGCGGGATGATTCAGTGATAGAAGGAGCCGATTCTATGTCTGGCCGGTGTCTTGATCCCATCAATGGCCGCGGGCCTCATGTCGAAAAGATGCTTGATCGCCATGCTGAATCGCTGGAAGTCACCCGCTCTCTTGCAACTGCTGGTGAACTCTTTGTCGCCAAGCTTGAGATATCGGCCGACGATCCGCATCAGCTCATCCCTACCTGCCTTCTCATCAGGCAGGTGTCGGGGCTTCGTGCTCTGACCCTCTTGGCAGTGAATGGGTTCTACACCGAAGCACTGGGACACCAGCGGAGCTTGATGGAGGCGTTGGCCCGTCTGTCGGCTTTGATAGCTCGGCCTGAGTGGCTTCAGGACTATTTGATCCAAGACGTCTTGAACCGGAAGAAGATGTTGGGCGACATCCTCAGCTTCCGCCAGGACTGGCCGGCTGAGATGATTCGCGAGCCGTCGGATGAGGTGTTGCAGCAGCAAATAGCAGAGGCTATGCAACGCTTGAACGACTTCAAGGATCATCAGGGACGGGCTGCGCGTGACATCAGAACGTTTGACTGGGCTCAGGCGGGTGGCGTGGTTCCTTTGATGTATGGCAGGTTCGTCATGGCCTCCGAGGCGCTCCATTTTTCTCCGAAGTCATTGGAAGGCCTACTAGTGACGGACGGGGACGTTCTGGAATCGATACGGATAGGGCCGGAAGATACGGATTTTGATCACCTTTTGATGACGTCTTGTCGCTATGTCTTCGTCGGCCTGCAGCAGCTCGCAAATCATCTGGGTGTTGGCCTTCCAGATGAGGTGGAACAGCTGTATCAGCGCTTCAATGCGCTTGATGAGAGGATGGCTGATGAGGCGCTCCGCGAAGAGTGACAACGAGACATCACCCTGCAAGTGAAGAGGCCGCAGCGAGCATTTATGGGTATACCTACATGCCCATAAGAAAAGAACCGATTCGTCAAGCGCTGGCACGAACAAGGGCCCCGAAGGGCCCTTGCCGAGATACGTTCACCTCCTTTTTCCACCACGCAATCGTTTAGCGCCCCAGGTTGATGCTCAGTCCGAACCCGGCTACCGGCTTGTTGCCAGAGCCGAACGACATCCAGATCGTCCAATGCGGCCCCCACGGTTTGATGCGTGGCGCCGCTGCGGAACTGATAGATAGGCGCGACAAAGTTGCCGTTGACGAACCTGACTAGATGCGGCGAGATCATGATTGGACATCAACGCCCGGACGCTAGCCCAGTAACGAGGCAGCCTGTGAACATCGTCAACTAGTAAGGCGCCCCGTAGTGAGGCTGGAACCTGAGGATCCGTAAGCACGTTGAGCAAAGGCAGTTTCCTGTTGAGGAAGCAACACTATATGTACCATCGAACAAAGGCTCTGTTGCGGACGGGAGGCTCCAATCTAGATCTTCCACGCAACACTGGGAGAAGTACTAGATTTGCGGTCGGTGACCAGCACGACGGTCGGGTTCGCGAACTCGGATCGCTCGCGCAGGGCCATCACGTAGAACAAGGCGAGCAGCGACTTGCCCGAGCCCTGGGTGAACCAGATCACGCCGCCCTTGCCGTCTTTGCGATGGGTCAGGGCGTCGACAGCTCGTTGCACCGCTTTCTTCACGCCGTGGTACTGATGCCACTGCGCGATGATCTTGAAGCTAGCTCCGCCGTCGCTGCCGCCAAAGGCCACGAACCCGCGGAAGAAATCGAGCAGGGTGTGCGGCTCCATCAGGCCGCGCATCAGCGACTCCAGCTCCAACATGCCCTTGGCGGCCTTCTCGCCGCCAACCAGGCGCCAGCGGGAATGACGGCTCAGATCGGCGCTCAACGAGCCATAGCGAGCCACCGTGCCATCGGAGATGACGTTGAGCAGGTTGTACGCGAACAGCTGCGGGATGTCGGCCTTGTAGGTCTGGATCTGGTGGTAGGCCTTCTCGTAGTCGGCATTCGGGTCGGCCGGGTTCTTCAGCTCGATGACGACCAGTGGGAGACCGTTGACGAACAGGACCAGGTCGGGTCGGCGGAGCTTCTGGCCGTGTACGGTGAACTGCTGGACCGCGAGAAGATCATTGGGGCCGTCGAAGTCGATCACCGGCACACGCAGCACGCTGCGCCGCCCATCTGGCTCAATACGCTCGAGCGGAACGCCATTGCGCAGCCAGTCGTACATCTCGCGGTTGCCATCGACCAGCGACTGCGAGCCGTAGCTCGCGACCTTGGCCACGACCTCGCAGACTTCGGCGGGGACCAAATCGGGAGAAAGCCGCGACACCGCATCGCGCAATCGCGGTGCCAGCACGACATCGGCGTAGCGGTCTCTGCCTGCCTGCTCCCCACCCGGCGATACCGCGTCGCTATGCAGGCAGGTCCAGCCCAGGGACGCGAGCCAGTCGAGGCAGACGACTTCGAGGTGGTTTTCGTTCATGTCGCCCCTTGAGCGGTAGCCGGGAAGCCCCCATTAAACAACGAGATAGAGGCTTGGACCGCAATCTTCGCGGCCGCCCATCGGGAGTTCATTGCGGGTCAAGCTCTTGATGGGTACCATTCGCGTCAGCTCATCAACCATGCGTTGAAGGAGTAACGAGGCCGTCCCTAGGGGCGGCCTCAGCCTTTTCTAGGTGCCCCAGAACGCCCGGTACGCTCGTTCGCGCTTCCTGCGCTGATGCTCGTGCTCGATCCAGAAGGCTGTCCACGGCAGGACATAACCTCCGCGATCCGCCACGACGACGATGTAGCTGAAGTCATCGGGGGCGAGTAGGTAGCGGTCCTCGTTCTTGCGCGACTCTTTCCACCATCCTCGCTGGCCTTCCGCGTGGCCTCGTCCTCGATGTAGTAGTCCGAGCCCGGCTCGGCGATGCGCTGGCGAATGACGTTCGACTGCGCATCGAACAGGTCCGACACGTACTTCAGGAACACCATCCCCAGCACCGGGTACTTGTACTCGGCCGCCGACACCGAGCCGCGCAGCTTGTTGGCGGTGTCCCAGAGTGTGCGTTTGAGTTCTTCGTTGGTCATCGGGTGACTCGTGTCGGCATTGGGGGGGCTCAGGATTCGGGGGTTGGTCGCGCAGAGCCCGTGGCAGCATAGCCTTCGCGAGCCAGCGCCGCGTTCAAGGTGACGCGGCTGACGCTGAAATGCTTGGCGACCTCGGTTTTGGTGATATTCGGATCGGACAGCATCGCCGCCGCCTTTCGCGTGTCGGCCTTCGACATGACGGGCTTGCGGCCGCCCTTCCGACCACGGGCGCGGGCCGCGACAAGGCCGGCCATCGTCCGCTCGCGGATCAGGCTGTGCTCGAACTCGGCGAGCGCGCCAAAGAGGTGAAAGACCAGCCGACCACCGCTGCTGTGGGTGTCGATGGCTTCGGTGAGCGATCGGAAGCCGACGCCGCGCTGGTTAAGGTCGTGGACGATCTCGACCAGGTCCTTCAGCGACCGCGCGAGGCGGTCGAGCTTCCAGACCACCAGCGTGTCGCCCTTGCGCATCGAGCGCAGGCAGGCGGTCAGCTCAGGCCGCTCGCGGAACTTGCCGGTTGCCTTCTCCTGGAACAGCTCCTCGCAGCCGGCGCCACGGAGCGCGTTAAGCTGCAGCTCCGGGTTCTGGTCCTGCGTACTCACGCGGGCATAGCCGATGATCATCAAACGTACCTTGGCTGTACGTTGATTGTTTTACGACATTTCTTGCGGTCTGGCTAGCGGAAAGTGCAGCTTGGCCTAGCGGTCGTGGAGGCGTACAGGAAACGATCGTTTTGCAATCGCTCCAGTTCCGATGGCACGCGCCATCTACCGTCAGTCAAGATTGTAGAATTGGTCAGGACTTGAGGGGGCTACCGAATGCGCCACAGCCAACAGCTCCAGCCGTCGACGGTCCATCTCCAGCACAGCGCTTTCGCTAAGCTGGAAGGTAGTGCAATCCGGATCATTGCAACCGCAAGGCTTTATCTCGCCGCTTCGCTGCAAGTTGTCGAAGCAGCTCCGAAGGGACACGAGCCTCTCTACAATCTTGTCAAGGGCTGATCGAATCGCACCGATCTGTGCCCAAAGCGGCGCTTGCGCGGCCTACGCACTGAGCCGCTGCGTGGCCCCGCGATGTCGAAAACCCACGCATGAACCCCCGATCTGTGCCCGATCTGTGCCCAAAGCGGCGCTTGCGCGGCCGCTTCCTACCCGCCAGACTCGCCAAAAAGGGCGGTTGAACTTCCTATACCC